>JACCRH010000110.1 GCA_013813675.1 Gemmatimonadales bacterium | reverse complement strand
ATGGAGCACGACGGGGACGGCACTGGCCGTCCCCGTCGGTAGTCATGCATAACATGGCGCGCCCACGAGCCGCGCCCGAGAATACGGTTGTGTCTACACCGCCACGCGGTTGACCCTGGCCTCGGCGATCTCGGTCAGCTTGCGGTCGGCCGCCTTCTCTTCCTCCAGGCTCTGCTCCAGTACCCCGGCGCAGTCGTTGCGGCCGAGCTGCCGCGCCCACGCGATCAAGGTGCCGTAGCGAGCGATCTCGTAGTGCTCCACCGCCTGCGCGGACGCCAGCGCCGCGGCATCGATCACCTCGGCGTCCTTGGCGTCGCCCAGAATCTCCTGGGCCTCATCGAGGATGCCGTCGATCGCGGGGCACTTGACCGCTTTCATCTCCGCCCCGTGCATTTGGAAGACCTGTTCCAGCCGCTTGATCTGATTCTTCGTCTCAGCGAGATGGCTCTGAAAACCCTGCTTGAGCTGGGGGTCGGAGGCTTTGTCGATCATCTTGGGCAACGCCTTGGTGATCTGCTGCTCGGCGTAGTAAATGTCCTGAAGGGTGTGGACAAAGAGGTCGTCGAGGCTGGTGATCGGCTTGGAAAGCAAACCCATGAGATACTCCTGTTTAGCCATGTGATCGCCCAGGCGCGGACAGTGGAGGCGCCGGCGAGAAGTTGTGTCGGACCATGGATAATGCGCTTCTCACGCCGAGGATACTGTGACGGGCAACACCCAAACGAGCCATCCCTGCGGGGAGAGCGCCACCGCGGCATGATCCCGCGGCGGCGCCTCGGGCTACACCGTTGCGCTCTTCGGTCCCAGCGCCGCCGCGAGCATCTCGGAGAGGTATCCGAACAGCGCGCCCGCCACCAGCGCGATGACGGTGCTGGTGTAGGTGCCGTTGGCCCCGACCACCACGCCGACCGCCGTCGCGGCTCCCAGGAAGGCACCGGGGATGAATGAAAGGGCCGGGATCTTGGCCTGCATCACCATGATGAACGCCGCGATGCCGACGAGGAGCGACAGCATCGGCACCCCGCCTCCGAAGCGGTGCCACAGGAGGAGCGCAAGAAAGGCCCAGAGGACGCCGGAGAGATTGGCGGCGATCGTCTTGGCCAGTCCCGTCGTCTTGCCTCCCGCCGCGAAGAAGCTCCCCCAGGCGATGATACCGGCCCACACCGGCAGGGCGGCGACCCCGAGTGCCAGATAAGTCCAACCGGCGATGAGGATTCCAATACTGAGGGCGAGGGCGAGAAGCGCGTCCATGCACCACCTCCGGAATGAGGGGAACGGCGCGATCGGAACACAGGGGCGTTAATATCGCCCCAGGCGGGTTCTGTCAAGCTCGGATGATGACTCTCGAAGCCGGGGCCGAGAGTCCGTGCCGGGGCCAAGGTCAATCCGCGCGCCGCTAGGAGCGCGAGCCGTCGAGTCATGTAGTCTTCCGTTGCCTGGTCCGCTTCACCTTCGCGCGGGCTGGCCCGTGGAGTACATTGGAGCGATCCGGCCAGATGGAGCAATCGAGTGCCCCGAATTCCTCAGATCGACTACGCGTCGGCCCCGCCCGAGGTCCGGGAGGCGCACGACGACCACGTCCGGCGCCACGCCCGGATCACCAACATGAAGCGCACGCTGCTCAACTCCCTCCCCGCCTTCGATGCGCTGATGCAGTGGTACCCGCTGCGCGACGCCGTCGAGCCCTTTCTCGGCGCCCGGCTCAGCGTTCTCTTCGCCCACGCCATCTCCGCCGAGACCGACTGCCTGATCTGCTCCACCTTCTTCCGCCGCGTACTCATCGACGGCGGAGAGAACCCCGATCGCCTCGATCTGGATGACCGGGAGAGCGCGGTCCTGGAGTACGGCCGCCGCCTCGCCGTGTCGCCGTTTCGAGTCCCCGCCGCCGTCTACGAGCGGGTGGCGGCGTACTTCGACCCGGCGCAGATGACGGCCCTCACCGCGTTCGGCGCCATCATGGTGGCGACCAACGTCTTCAACAACGCGGTCGAAGTGGATCTGGACGAGTACCTGCACCCCTATCGCCGTGAGCCGGCGGGGAGCGGACATGCCGGGTGAGTTCGCGGGAAAGGTCGCCTTCGTCACCGGTGCCGCCCACGGGCAGGGCAGGGCCACGGCGATCGCGCTGGCGCGGGAGGGCGCCAGGATCGCCGCCTTCGACGTCGCCCGGCCGCTGGGCTATCCCGGGTACGCCATGGGCTCCCGGGACGATCTCGAGTCCCTCGCCACGGCCTGCAAGGAGCTGGGCAGCGACTGCCTCACCTTCGCCGGCGACGTGCGCCAGGACGCGGACGTGACGGTAGCGGTCGAGCGAACGGTCGAGCGGTTCGGCCGGGTCGACATCCTCTTCAACAACGCCGGCATCTGCGCCTACGGACTGGCCCACGAGCTGACCGAGGAAGCGTGGGACGCCATGCTCGACATCAACCTCAAGGGGGCATGGCTGGTCGCGCGCCGCGTCATCCCGGTAATGATCCGGCAGGGCTCCGGGGTCATCATCAATAACTCCTCGGTCGCTGGGCTCCGCGGCATGGGCCAGCTCAGCCACTACGCCGCCTCCAAGTGGGGACTCACCGGCCTCACCAAATCGTGGGCCATCGAGTTGGCGCCGCATGGCATTCGGGTGAACTCGATCCATCCCACCGGGGTGAATACCCCGATGAACGACGGTCTCGCGGAGCTCGAGGGCCTCACCACGCGCGAGATCGCCGAGCGGTCGGCAGGGAATCTGCTCCCGGTGCCCTGGATCGAGCCCGAAGATGTCGCCGCGGGGGTCCTCTTCCTCGCCTCCGACCGCGCCCGGTACGTTACCGGAGCACCGCTGGTCCTCGACGCCGGACTGCTGACGCGCTGACCGACACCGGAGCGGCGCTTCCCAAAGCCATAGGCCGGGTCGCCCTCACGGGACTGGTCCTCAATTCGGTCATCGGGAGCAGCGTCTTCGGACTGCCCTCCGTAATCGCGGGGCAGCTCGGGGCGGCCAGTCCCTGGGCCTGGGTGGCGGCGGCGGTCGGGATGGCGCTCATCGTGGCCTCCTTCGCCGAGGTCGCCAGCCGGTTCACCAGGGCCGGCGGGACCTACCTCTATGCCCGGGTGGCGTTCGGACGTCTCGCCGGGATCGAGATGGCGTGGCTCACCTACCTGGTCCGCCTCACGGCCGCCGCTACCAACGCCAACCTCTTCATCATCTATCTCGCGGAGTTCTGGCCTCGGGCGACCGGGCCGTTGGAGTCGCGTCTCCTGCTCGCCCTCGTGCTGCTGCCGCTCGCGGCGGCGAACTACCGGGGGGTTCGTGGCGGCGTCAGCACCAGCACCGCGTTCGCCGCCGCGAAGCTGCTGCCGCTCGCCCTGTTCGTCGTGGCGGGACTGGCGGTGATGGGGGCCGGCGACGGGATGCAGGCACCGCCGCCGGCGGTGCCAGCCGGCGCGGGTACCTGGCTCGAGGCGATCCTGCTGCTGGTGTTCGCCTACGGCGGCTTCGAGTCGGCTCTCCTGCCACTGGGCGAGGCCAAGGACCCCCGGCGGGACGCGCCAGTGGCGCTGTTCACCGCGCTCGGGCTCTGCGCCCTGCTCTACACGCTGGTGCAGATCGTGGTGATCGCGGCGCTGGCGGATCCCGCCGCCAGCCCCCGGCCGCTCGCGGCCGCCGCCGGAGTCTTCCTCGGCCCGCTTGGCGCCTGGTTGATGGCCGCCGGGGCGCTCGTCTCGGTGTACGGCTATCTGGCCGCCGCGATGGTCAACGTCCCCCGACTCACCTATGCCATGGCCGCCGAAGGCGACCTCCCGCCCAGGCTGGGCCTGGTCCACCCCAGGTTCCAGACCCCGCATG
>JACCRH010000088.1 GCA_013813675.1 Gemmatimonadales bacterium | reverse complement strand
GAAGGAGCCGAAGCCACGCATCGCCTCCTTCGCTGCGCTCAGGATGACAGGACTTGCCGCGCTGACGGTCCTGCTGGGCGCCTGCGACTTCTACTACTACAAGGTGCCGTCGCCCGACCAGCTCTGGCACGTCATCCCCTGGTTCGATCACATGATCACCGCCCGCTACGTCCATCCCTATGAGAGCGCGGCCGTGCCGAGATACACCCCGGCGGGCACCGTGCCGGTGACCGGCGGCGAGCCCGACTGGTCGGCCGAGTGGGCTGGCGGCAAGACGGCCAGTGCCGACGCGCTTCGGAATCCCTACGATCGAGCGGGCGAGGCGGAAGCGTCGTCCGCGGGGCCTGCCGTGCCGGTGCTGCCGCGCGAAGTCGAGGCGGCGGGCGACACGCTCTATCAGAACTTCTGCACCGTCTGCCATGGCGTGGCCGGTGACGCCAAGGGGCCGATCTCCAACCGCATCGGCGCGCCGTCGCTGCTCACCGGACGGGCCCGAGGGTACAGCGACGGCTACCTGTACAGCATCGTCCGCTACGGGCGAGGCGTCATGCCGCGCTACGGCGACAAGGTCTACCAGCCGGCCGACCGGTGGGCGATCGTGAGCCACGTCCGCAAGCTTCAGGGAGCCAGCCCGGCGCCTGAGGAGCCGGCCGGCGCGGCCGCGGGCATTCCGCCCGGCCCCAGCGCGACCGGCTCTACCGGGGAAAGGCCCCGATGAGTCCGGGAACGGTTCACCAGCGGCTGGTCGAGCGCTCGCTCGCCGGCAGATACGAGCTCTTTCTCGGCCTCGGTGGGGGACTCGCGGTCCTGGGCCTCATTCTGTTCGTGAGTGCGCTACAGGGAGACGCCGCCGTTCGGGCCTGGCAGCTCTTCCACGTCAACTGGCTCTACTTCACCGGGCTGGCCGGTGGGAGCGTGGCGTTCGTGGCGGTGCAGAAGATCACCAACGCCAAGTGGTCGGGGCTCGTCATCCGGTTCGCCGAAGCCTCGGCGGCCTTCCTGCCAATCTCGCTCCTCGGCCTGGTGCTGACGCTCACGTTGGGCTACCACGCGGTCTACGGGCCGATGGAAGCCGCGGTCCACGGGATGATGCATTCCAAGGAGGTGTGGCTGTCGTGGCCGTTCATGTTCGGACGGCTGGTGGTCGGTCTTTCCCTCCTGTACTGGGTCGGCTGGAAGCTGATCCGGGCCGACCTCGTCCCCGACATGCTCGCCACCCGCTCGTCGGTGGGACCCGGCCGCCGATCGCTCTACGACCGGTGGACCCGCGGGTACGACGGCACCCCACCGGCCTCGCTGGCGCACGAATCCCGCCTGCACCGGCTGGCGCCGCTCTACGTCGTGCTCTATGCCATCGTCTTCACCCTGGTGGCCTTCGACGGGATCATGGCGCTCCAGCCCCACTGGTTCAGCAACCTGCTGGGCGGCTTCTATTTCATGGGCTCCTTTCTGGGGGCCCACATGCTGCTCGCGATCATGTCGGTCTACGGCGCGTCGCACCTGGGGATAAGCGATCTGGTCTCGCCCAAGCAACGGCACGACCTGGGCAAGCTCTGCTTCGGATTCACCGTGTTCTGGACCTATCTCATGTGGGCGCAGTTCCTGGTGATCTGGTACGGCAACCTGCCGGAGGAGACCGGGTTCGTCTTTGCCCGGCTGTGGGGGAACTGGCTTCCGGTGGGCACCGCGGTGCTGGTGGGCATGTTCATTATCCCGTTCTTCGGCCTGCTCGGCGTGGCGCCGAAGAAGGTGCGCGCGACCTTCGTGTTCTTCGCGTTGGTGAGCCTGCTGTCCCTCTGGCTGGAGCGCTACCTGCTGGTGATGCCGTCGATCAGCGCGCACCCCGGACCGCGGTTCGAGTTGCCGGAGACGGGCCCCACCCTGATGTTTCTGGGACTGTACCTTCTCTCCTATGCCCTCTTTGCCCGGACCTTTCCGATGGTCTCCCCGCGGCTCGCGGAGATCACACTCGGCCGCGAGCGGGGGCATACCCTCGTCTCGGCCGAATTCGACCACGAGGAGAGCCCGCGCGACTACGTGGCGCCGGAACTGATCGAGCGGAGGGAGAAGCCCCGCTAGGCGAGAGGTAGTTCAGGGTGACAGGCTCGTTTCACTTGTCCGTCATTTACTCCGCATCTCCGCGCTGATTCTCCGGATCATCGCCCGCAAGCTGTCGGAAGGCAGCGCGCCGAAGATCGCGAGCATTCGGTCGCCCATCTGCATCGCCATCGCCTGGTCCGCTGCCGGCGCCGCGTCGGAGACGGTGACCGC
>JACCRH010000070.1 GCA_013813675.1 Gemmatimonadales bacterium | reverse complement strand
TTGATCCGGGCCCAGAGACTGGCGGCGAGCCGGTCGATCTGCACGCCGGCGTCGTTGACGTAGAACTCGCGGGTGACGGCGTGTCCGGTCCATTCATGGAGCGAGGCGATGGCGTCACCCAGCGCGGCGCCCCGTCCGTGGCCAACGTGGAGCGGTCCGGTGGGGTTGGCCGAGACGAATTCCAGGTTGACCTTGAGTCCGGCGCCGGTGCCGGTGCGCCCGTAGGATGCGCCCTGCTCCAGGATGGCGCTCACCGCGTCCGCCAGCTGATTCTGGGCCAGCCACAGATTGATGAAGCCGGGGCCGGCGATCTCGGCGCGGGAGACCACGGTCGGCGGAAACTGGAGGGCCGCCACGACCCGCGCGGCCATCTCCCGAGGATTCACCCGCTCCCGCCGGGCCAGCAGCATGGCGAGATTGGTCGCCAGATCCCCGTGGCCGGCGTCGCGGGGGCGCTCGAGAACGAACTCGAGGCCGTCGGCGCCGAACCCCGCGGCTACCCGCTCGAGCTCGGCCCGGATCGCGTCGCTCACTCCTTGGAGGCCTTCCCCCCGCCCTTCTCCGGCGCCTTGGATGGCGAGGACTCGGGCTTCGGCTTGCTCTCCTTGGCCCCGCCCTCCCCCTTGCTCTCCGGCGACTTCTCGGCCGCCGGCTTCTCGGACTCCGCCTTGCGGGGCCCTTTGCCGTCTTTGCCGTAATCGGTGATGTAGAATCCGCTGCCGCGAAACACCAGGCCGGAGCCGCCGGAGATCTTCCGGGTGGCCATCTTACCGCAGACCGGACACTTGGCCCGAGGCTTGTCGGCCATCTTCTGGAATTTTTCGAAGGCGTGGCCTTCGGGGCATTCGTATTCGTAGGTCGGCATCGGCGCTCGCTAGGGGTTAACTCAATTCAGCCGTTAAAGTTATCTGAAGGAGTGACGACTTTCAACCGGACTTCGCCTTCAGTTCACCACAGAGTCACAGAGGGCAGGAGTGCCTCCTCATCCGTTCAGCACTCGTCGCATGCCGTGACGAAGAAACTCCACGTTGAAGTTGAACAGCAGTCCAATACGCAGGCCCGTCAGCTTGAGGTAGGTCAGCAACTGGGCCCGGTGAACCGAATGAAGGCGTTCTACAGACTTGACTTCGACGATGACACGGTGAGCAACCCGAAGATCGAGTCGGATGCCGGCGTTGAGACGTAATCCCTTGTAAGCGACCGGGACCGGTACCTGGCGTTGAACAGGGAAACCTCTGATCACCAACTCCTGCCAGAGAGCTGCTTCATATACGGATTCGAGCAATCCCGGACCGAGCACCCGGTGTACCTCTATTGCCGATCCTATGATCTCGTGGGTGAGACCACGATCGGCAGCCTCCGTGTCCTCGGTGGCCTCCGTGCCTCTGTTCCAAGTCATCATCGGAGGGTTCAGAGTATCACGTCGGCGTGCAATGCAAGACGCTGCTTGGTGTGACGACGTTACGCGGGCCGGTAGGTTCCCCAGACTCGCCGGAGGGTATCGCTGATCTCGCCAAGCGTGGCGCGGGAGCGGACGGCGTCGAGAATTGAAGGCATGAGAGGTTCGGTACCGGCTGCGGCGGATTCGACGGCGGCGAGGTCGCGAGACACCGCGGCACCATCTCGCCGCGCCTTCACCTGCGCCAGCCGGGCCCGCTGGTCGGTCTCCAGCGCGGAGAAGTCCGGGGTCTCGATTCTCAAGGCGGGGAAGGCGTCGGTGAAACGGTTGACGCCCACCACGACGCTCTCCCCCGCCTCCTGTCTCTTCTGCAACTCGTAGGCGCTCCGGGCGATCGCTTCCTGAAAGAAGCCGCGCTCGATCGCCTTGGCGGCACCGCCGAGGGCGTCCACTTCCTCGATCAGGGCCCGCGCGTCCGCCTCGATCTGGTCGGTGAGCGACTCCACGTAGTAGCTCCCCGCCAGCGGATCCACCGCGGCGGCCACTCCGCTCTCGTGCCCGATGATCTGCTGGGTCCGGAGTGCCAGGGTGGCCGACTCCTCGGTCGGAAGCGCCAGCGCCTCGTCGTAGCCGTTGGTGTGCAGCGACTGGGTGCCGCCGAGCACCGCCGCCAGCGCCTGGAGCGTCACCCGCACCACGTTGTTGAGCGGCTGCTGCGCCTGCAGGGTGACGCCCCCGGTCTGGGTGTGGAAGCGGAGCCGCGCGGTGGCGTCGCCCGCCCCGAAACGCTCGCGCGCCACCCGGGCCCACAGCCGGCGCGCGGCCCGAAACTTCGCCGCCTCCTCGAAGAGATCGTTGTGACTCGCAAAGAAGAACGAGAGCCGGGGGCCGAACACGTCCACCTCGAGACCGGCCGCCACCGCCACCCGGACATACTCCAGCGCGTTGGCGATGGTGAATCCCACCTCCTGCACCGCGGTGGCCCCTGCCTCCCGCATGTGGTAGCCGCTGATGGAGATGGGATTGAAGCTCATGCCCTCGTCGGAGACGAAGCGGAAGACGTCCGCCACCAGCCGGAGCGAGGGCTCCGCCGGATAGATGTACGTCCCCCGCGCCACGTACTCCTTCAACACGTCGTTCTGCACCGTGCCGGTGAGCTTGCTCCGATCCACACCCTGCTCCTCACCGACCACGACGTACATCGCCAGCAGGATCGCGGCGGTTGCGTTGATCGTCATGGAAGTGGAGACCCGGTCGAGCGGAATCTCGCGGAACAGTTCCGCGAGGTCGTCCACGGTGTCGATCGCCACCCCCACGCGCCCAACCTCACCCTGCGCCATCGGGTGATCGGAGTCGTAGCCCATCTGGGTGGGGAGGTCGAACGCGGTGGAGAGGCCGCTCTGCCCGGCCGCGAGAAGCTGGCGAAACCGCCGGTTGGTCTCCCGCGCGGTTCCGAAGCCGGCGTATTGTCGCATCGTCCAGAGCCGCCCGGCGTACATCTCCGGGTACACGCCGCGGGTGAATGGAAACGCACCCGGCCGGCCCAGGTCCCTGGCGGGGTCACCCGCCCAGTCGCCCGGGCCGTAGACCTTCTTCACAGTGCCGGCTGAACGACCGGGCCGCTCGACCGGAGGGTCGCCGTCCGCCGCAGCGTGTCGGCGACGAAGCCCACGTCTTCCCGCGACCCGATCACGAAGGGCGTGCGTTGGTGCAGGCTGTGTGGCACGATGTCGAGGATCCGGTTGACCCCGTCGGTCGCCGATCCCTCGGCCTGCTCGGCGATGAACCCCATCGGGCTCGCCTCGTAGAGCAGGCGAAGCTTCCCCGCGGGGTTCCGAGTGTCGGCGGGGTACAGGAAGATGCCGCCGGCGATGAGATTGCGATGAAAGTCCGCCACCAGCGACCCGATGTACCGGCTGGTCTTCGGCTTCATCATGTCGGGAACGTCGCCTTTGAGCCCTCGCACCGCGCTCTGCATCGAGCGGTCCCAGCGGCCGGAGTTGCTCTCGTTGACGCTGTAGTACATCCCTACCCGGGGCGTCACGATCTTCGGGTGCGACAGCAGGAACTCGCCGATCGTGGGATCCAGGGTGAAGCCGTGCACTCCCTGCCCGGTGGTGTACACCAACATCGTGCTCGACCCGTACATCACATACCCCGCCGCCACCTGCTTGCAGCCGGGCTGCAGCACGTCGGACACGGTGCCGCGGCCCTCCATGCTGACCCGCCGGTAAATGCTGAAGATCGTCCCCACCGCCGCGTTCACGTCGATGTTGGAGGAGCCGTCCAGCGGATCGAACAGCACCGCGTACTTTCCAACCGGGTATTCGGGCGGGACCGGAACGATGTCTTCGTCTTCTTCCGATGCCATCACGCACACCCGGCCGGTGTGGTTCAGGCAGTTCTTGATGGTCTCGTTGGCGATGACGTCCAGCTTCTGCTGCTCCTCGCCTTGCACGTTCTTGGCCCCGGCGGCGCCCAGGATGTTCACCAGACCTGCCCGGCGGATCGCCGCGGCGATGATCTTGGTCGCGAGCGCGATGTCGTAGAGCAGATTGGACAGCTCGCCCGTCGCCTCGGGATAGCGGTGCTCCTGGTCGAAGATGAACCGCTCGATGGTGGTCACGGACGTCTGCACG
>JACCRH010000066.1 GCA_013813675.1 Gemmatimonadales bacterium | reverse complement strand
TGACTTTCCTGTTCACGACGCCTGGAGTCTGGCAGCCGGGCTATGGCTTTCCGTTTCCTTCCCCGATGCCGGGGCAATTCATAGCCAAGGACCTCATCCTGCTGGGTGCGGCCATCTGGTCCGCCGGTGAGGCGCTCCGCGCTGAGGGATGGCGGAACGATTCGCCCGGGGCGAATAGACGACGGCCATGCCGCCCCGGCCGAGCTCGCGCCCGAGAAGGTAGCGGTCTGCCAGGGCGGCCTGCAGTGTGGCGTGGATGTCCGACAGCGGGAAGGCTCGAAAAAGGTTATGAGCTATCCTACAACACCGGTAGTGGATAGGCCAGCTATCGGGCCTTCGTGGACTCGCGTCGTCTCTAGCCGGGGAAGGAGCCGTGACCCTCAACACTCACCGTTGGAGTGTGCAGCTGGCTGCCGAGTTCGGGCATGCCGACATCACCCCTGAGCTCGCGAAGCTGGTTAGGCAGTCAGGCTTGCGGGACGGCGTGCTCACGGTGCAGATGCTGGGCTCGACCGGCGCCATCACCACGATCGAATACGAGTCTGGGGCGCTGACCGATCTCAGGCATGCACTTGACGTGCTTGCGCCGGTGGATGCAGAGTACGCTCACAACGCGCGCTGGGGCGACGGGAACGGATTCTCGCATGTGCGCTCCGCGCTGCTCAAGACGGCCCTGACGCTGCCGGTGGTGGATGGGGAACTGGTCCTTGGGAGGTGGCAGCAGGTGGTGGCGATCAACCTTGACAACCGGCAGCGGATGCGGGAACTGGTCGCGGTAATCATCGGCTCGGCCTTGTAAGGCCGGCCCCGCTTTTGTGGGTTCCAGTACCTGGGTAGTACCTGAACTCTGTGGATTTCTGAGTGTCTGGGTCTCTGAACGACTGGGGTGGGCGTGGCAACTCTCTACTAGATAAGAACTAGTGACACTCTCCGTGGTTCTGGATGGATTAGCACCCGGCGCCCTGAAAATCCGCGTGTCGGGGGTTCGATTCCCTCTCTGGCCATTGAACTTAGCTCGCCGCACAACTCCCCATTGTACCTAAACTGTACCTTACCGATTGTGGCGCGAGCCCCGCAGGAAGGGGTGGCGTGCCACTGGAGGCGGGCTTGAAGTGATGGGGCTCGGTGGGGAGTTAGTGGCGAGGCCTGGCCAGGGAAACAGAACGCCCCCCCGGTGGTGCATGCACGACCGGGGTAGCCGTATTAGACTGCGGCGAGCGCAGTCTAATACCAGTTAGGGAGTGTTTGTAAACCAATCCGGCGGAAGCCGTGATCCTCGGCACCCCCGCCGGATGAATTTGCCCGTCCGCATCTTCTACGTCGCCGGCTATTCGCCGCCAGCCACCGGCACCGGCCTCAGGCGAGTGGTGGTCGTGCCATCGCCTACCGCGCCCTCACCGTTGTAACCCCAGCAATAGGCTACGGCGGCAGGGGTCCTCCCGCAGGTAGCAGCGCCCGCACTCACCTGGCTGAAGAAGAGGCCGCCGGCGACGGCGACCGGCGTTAGCCGCCGGGTGGTCGTCCCATCGCCGAGTTGGCCGGAGGAATTGTCGCCCCAGCAGTAGGCCCGGTTCTGCGTCGTCTCGCCGCAGGTGTGGAAGAAGCCCTCCGTACTCACGCGGCTGAAGCTGAGTCCGCCGGCTACTCTTCTCGGCCAAAAGCGGAGGTAGAGCTTCCCGTCGCCAATCTGTCCGCTTCTGCCGTCGCCCCAGCAGAAAGCCCGATCGCCGGTGGTCACGCCGCAGGTATGGTACAGGCCCGCTTCCACCTGCCGAAACTGATGACCGCCAGCCACCCGTGCGGGCTTCACTCGATGGGTAACCGTCGAGCTGTCACCGATTGAGCCGAAGGAGTTGCCGCCCCAGCAATAGGCCCGGTAGATGGTGGTCACGCCACAGGTATGGTTGGCGCCCGCGCTTATCTGGCGGAACACGAGTGCGCCCACGACCGCAACCGGCCTGGTGCTGCAGGCATTGAACTCGCATGTCTCCGGTCCCGTCTTCGTGCCATTGCCGAGCTGCCCGGAGCCGTTGTTGCCCCAGCAATAGACCCGATTGTCGGTGGTCCGGCCGCAGGTGTGGTATTCGCCCGCGTCCACCTGGCGGAACTGGTGCCCGCCCGCCACGGGGACCGGCTGCAGACGAGTGTTGGTCGTTCCGTCTCCGAGCGCGCCGAATCTATTCCACCCCCAGCAGTAGGCCCGGTAATCGGTGGTCACGGCGCACGTGTGGTGGATACCGGCGTCCACTTGGCGGAACCGGAGCGTGCCGGCGACTGGCGTCGGCGTCAGGCGAGTGGTGGTCGTGCCATCGCCGACCGTGCCGAATACATTGTACCCCCAGCAGTAGACGCGATTCTCCGTCGTTACGCCGCAAGTTTGCGCGCCACCGCCGCTCACCTGCTGGAACGCCAGCGCCGCCGCCGTTGCACTCGTGGCGAGCGGCGCCGTCACCTCTGGGGCGGCCGGTGAATGGGCGTCTTCCCCGCAGCCCAGGGCGGCTACCAGGAGGGCCGGTGCGAGCAGGGGAGCAAGCCGGCGCAGAGAGGGCCAATCGGCCGCCGCCGGTCCGAGCGCGGCACTGGGGAACGGGGTACGTGATCGCATGGGATTCCACCTCGGCTCCGAAGAATCCAGCGGGCCGGGATGCAGCCATGACGAGCTGCCCGCTGGCGCCGCTCAGCGAGCGCCGCGTACCTGGCCGTGGCGCTGCGAGAAGCAAGCCGAACCTGCTCCAGCGCCGTCAAGAGGATCTCAAGTGAGGTCGGCAGCTACCTGGCGATCTCGGCGCACACCCTTGCCCCGAGAGTCAACCCGGACCAGCTAGTTTGCGGCTTTGCAAACACAGCCTAGGCGGACCCACTGACATCGCTAACCCTGAACAATGAATCCGATAAAGATTCCCTCAATTCTCTTACTCGTGGGCGCGGTGACCAAGTTTGGGCACCCATTGCGAGCGGCGGTCGTACTCGGCGCGATTACCGCGGGTCCCGAGTTTCTAGGCGGAACCCCGGTTCAGACCGCCCTCCTTCAAGCCGGCCGAGTCACCGTACGCGACAGCCGCGAGGGCTTCCTCTCCTACCTCGACGATCTCGCCGACCCCGACAACGCAGAGTGAAGTTCGAGACCACCCCCGCCTTCGACAGTGACGTGCGGCGGCTCAAGCCCGACCACGGGGGCCGAGTTCCGGGGGGCTCGTGCGCGGAAGTTCGTGCCGGCGTTCGTGAGTGGAACGTCCTCCACAGGTTGTCGATTCCCATGTCGAATCAGGCCCGGACTGTTCGTCGAGAAGACAGGAGTCCGAACCGGACCAAGGAGAACCGAATATGAGCACGATCGTGGTGCAGGCGTTCATCACCCTCGACGGCGTTGTCCAGGCGGGCGGCGGCCCGGACGAGGACCGCGAAGGCGGCTTCGAGCACGGCGGCTGGGCGATGGATTATGACGAGCAGATGGACAAGCTCGGGGAGGGCGGGAAGATCGTCGAGGAGTGGGAGAGCAGGACCGAGGCGCTGCTGCTCGGCCGCAGGACGTACGAGATCTTCGCCGGCTCCTGGGGCGTGTGGGACGAGAACGCCGAGGGCCTGCAGGGGGAGCTGACCAGGAGGTACAACCGCATCCCGAAGTACGTGGCGTCGCGCACGCTGACCGAGGTCGCCTGGAAGAACTCGCAGCTTCTCGGCCCCGACGTGCCGGCTGCGGTGGAGAAGCTGCGTGCGAAGCCGGGCGGCGAGATCCGCGTGTGGGGGAGCACCGAGCTGATCAGGACGCTGGGCGAGCACGACCTGGTCGACGAGTACCGGCTCGCTGTCTACCCGCTCGTGTTGGGCACCGGCAAGAAGCTGTTCTCCGACGGGTTCGCGCTCGCCAGACTCACCCTGGTCGAGACCCGCGCCCTGCGATCCGGAGTCCTGGTCAACACCTACCGGCGCTCCGACGCGGGCTGAGCGTGATCGACCGCGGCGGCGTACCTTTCTGTTCACCATCGTTGTTGGAAGG
>JACCRH010000060.1 GCA_013813675.1 Gemmatimonadales bacterium | reverse complement strand
CGGAGCTGCCGCGGACCACCCCGCTGCGGGAGTTCAGCGACAACGTGGCCCACAGCAACCGCCGGGGCGGCCTGCACGTCGACGATGGGCCGCGGGCGGATGGCGAGACCGAGACCGTCTTCTACGCGCCGCGCACCGATCCCGGTGACGCGAACACCGCCGTCGTGGCCGACTTCACCCGGTTCACGGCCTATAAGCATCCCGGCAGGGCCGTGTGGCTTCGCGGCCGGGATCACCGGCTCAGCCACTCGGTGCTGGCGGACAACGCGATCGGGGCCACCTTCGCCTCGAGCGAGACCTACGTGGAGGACGCGCTGTTCGTCGGCGAATCGGCGAACATCGCGGGCACAGTGTTCAACGGTGCACCCCGCCGGGGCTACGAGTTCTACGATGGACGGGTCGGGGCGGACCGCGTGGTCTTCGCCAACTTCACGGCGGCGGGCTCGATTCCCTCGAGCGCGCTGGGATTCAACCGCAACAACGGGTTCTCGGTCAGCACCGGCAATTTCGCCGGCGACGTGTCCTTCATCAACGCGAACCAGTACTACCTGGAGACACCGCACGCCGACAAGGACGGCGACAAGGCCGCGGTGTTCCTGGACCGCGACGGCGACGTCACCGGAGCCGCGGGCACGTTCGTGGTTGCGAACAACCCCTTCCTGGTCACCGCGGGATGTACCCCCCGGCCGGAGTGGAATGCCTACGTCTGCGCCCAGCGGTACGTCGGATTCAGCGTGCGGAGCGATGCCGAGGTCGTCGCACCGCTCACCGTCACCCGCGACGACGCGGCGGCGCTCACCCTGGTCGGAGTGCCCGGCAGCCCCAACTCAGCCCACGGGTCGATGCTGCCGGGGCGGGGCTACACCATGCAGTTCGCCGGCGCGGTGCCGCTCCGGCCCCGGATCTCACTCACGCGCACCGTCGACAACGAGTGGGTACGGCTCACGCTGCCGTACCCCCAGGCGGCGCTTCGGGTGATTCGCGACTTCAACTCCTCCAGCCCGTTGCCGGCGGCGGCGGACCTCGCTGGCCTGGAGGCGAGCACCGGGGACTATTACTGGTACGACAGCGGGACCGGGCTGCTGCATCTGAAGCTGGTGACCCGGGTCGGCCGCACCTCAGCGACGATTCAGGTGGAGCCGCAGTAGAAAGTCCCACAGCCGACCCACTGTCACCCTGAGCGAAGCGAAGGGGGCCATGCGGACTTGGTCCCCTTCACTTCGTTCAGGGTGACAAATCCGGCCACTTCTCCTACCTTCGCAGCAAACCCATGATCGCGCCCTCCTCGACCCTCGAGCGCATCCGCACCGTCATCGTCGGCGACCACGACGAGATCGGCCGGCTCGTCGCCGGGCGGATCGCGGAGCTGGTCCGGATGCGCGCCGCGGCCGGGAAACCCGCGGTGCTGGGCCTCGCCACCGGATCTACCCCCATCAGCGTCTACCGCGAGCTGGTCCGCCGGCACCGCGACGAGGGACTGGGCTTCGGCCACGTCGTCACCTTCAACCTCGACGAGTACTACCCGATGGATCCGGGGAGCATCCACTCCTACCATCGGTTCATGTGGGAGAACCTCTTCTCCCAGCTCGATATCCGCCGCGAGAACGTCCACATCCCCCGGGGCGACCTCCCCCGCGACCGGATGGACCAGGAATGCCGGCGCTACGAGGCTGCGATTCGCGAAGCCGGGGGCATCGACCTCCAGCTCCTGGGCATCGGACGCACCGGCCACATCGGGTTCAACGAGCCGGGATCGGGGCTGGAGAGCCGCACCCGACTCATCACCCTCGATCTGGTCACCCGCAAGGATGGCGCGGCCGATTTCTTCGGGGAGGAGAACGTGCCCCGGGAGGCGGTCACCATGGGCGTGGCCACCATTCTGGAGGCGCGCGAGGTGCTGATCCTCGCCACCGGGGAGCACAAGGCGCACATCGTGCGCCGGGCGGTGGAGGGTGAGGTGGACCACGAGGTTGCGGCCACCTTTCTCCAGCGGCACCCGGCCACGACCTTCTACCTCGACACCGCCGCGGGGGCCTACCTGACGCGGGTGGCCACACCCTGGCTGGTCGGTGCGGTCGAGTGGACGCCGCCGCGCGCGGTCCAGGCAGTCACCTGGCTCTCGCGCCAGACCCAAAAGGCGATTCTCAAGCTCACCCAGCGCGACTACGCCGAGCACCGGTTGTCGTCGCTGGTGGCGGCGCACGGGACGCCCGGCGCGCTCAACGGCATCGTGTTCAACGCGCTGGGCGCCAAGATCCGAGGTCGCTCGAAGCTGCCGCGGGGCCAGCCGATCGTCTGCTTCTCTCCCCATCCCGACGACGACGTGATCTCGATGGGTGGCATCCTCCGGAAGCTGGTGGAGAACGAGAACGCCATCACCGTCGCCTACATGACCAGCGGCAACCTGGCCGTCTTCGACCACGACGTGCGGCGCCATCTCGACTTTCTCCGGCGGGTCGCCGGCGAGCGGGAGATCGCCGAGCGGGCGGTCAGCCAGCTGGTCACCCGAGTGGAGGAGTTCCTCGCCGGCAAGCAGCCGGGCGACGTCGACATCGAGGAGGTGCGCGACATCAAGCGGGTGATCCGGGAGTCCGAGGCGGTGGCCGGGCTGCGTACCCTGGGGCTGGAGGAGGGCGCCGCCCGGTTTCTCGATCTGCCGTTCTATCAGACGGGGAGGGTTCGGAAAGATCCCATCGGCCCCCCCGACGTCGCGGTGGTGCGGGGGCTGCTCGAGGAGCTCCGCCCCCAAGTCATCTTCGTCGCCGGCGACCTCTCCGACCCGCACGGCACCCACCGGATGTGCAAGGAGGCGATCGACCGCGCCCTGGAGGAAGTCGTCGCGGCGGGCCAGCCCCGGCCGGAGGTGTGGCTCTACCGCGGCGCCTGGCAGGAGTGGCCGGTGACCGACGCGACCTGGCTGGTGCCGCTGTCACAGGAGGAGCTGCGGCTCAAGATCCAGGCGATCTTCAAGCACCAGTCGCAGAAGGACACCGCGCCGTTTCCGGGACCCGACGAGCGCGAGTTCTGGCAGCGGGTGGAGGCGCGGAACAAAGGCACCGCGGCGGAGTTGGACAAGCTTGGGCTGGCGGAATACTTCGCGATGGAAGCCTACGTGGTGGACGTCCCCATCGCAGGAGCCGCGCCCGATCAAAACGCGTAGCGCGGGCCGAACCGCGCATCCGAGCGAGTGCGAGCCACGTCGCGGTTCGTCGCTACTTCAACCCGCGCTCCCCGACCAAACGGGCCAGCTCCTCCCGGATCCGCTGAACGTCCGGCTCCAGGTGCGGCTCTGGATTGTGCCGCCTGCCCAAGTAGAGCTGGAAGGCCCGGATCGCCTCAGCGGTGTCGCCCACCTGCGCCGCCAGGCGACCTTCTTCGCGGAGGAAGGTCGAGAGATAGATCGGCGCGAGACCGAAGCCGCCTGCCCGGCGACGGAGCGCAGCGAGCGCCCGGCGCGGCTGGTTTCGCACCTCCCAGCCCCGGGCGATGACCAGGTTCACGTTGGGGACCGGCTCGAGGTTGAGAATCAACTCGCGGGCCAGTGAGTCGAGTCGCTCCAGCCGCAACTCCAGGTCGGGCCGGCCGCTTGGCAAAGATTCCAGGACATCCAGGGTCGCCCCGCAGAGCGCGGACGCCCGAAGGAAGGCGATGGGCCGGCCGGCCATCGCACGGGGAGTGAGGGTCCCGCGCAACCGCCGGATCGCGTCACCCCCTCGGTCGACGTGTCCCCGGGAAAAATCCCATTGCGCCACCGTGCAAACATTCCCGAGCCATTCATTCGCGGCGGCATCGTCGTCCGGCAGCGGCGCCGCCGCCGCCGGCCGAAGACGTCGCCCGGCCGCGATCGCGGCGCTGCTGTCGCCGTCCCAATAGAGCGCGTCGAGAACCCGGCGGCGCAGGCCGGCCTCGACCGGCTCGCCGGGGCGATCCACGCTTAGCAGGGCGATTCGCGGCCGGCCGAGATTCAGGTTGGAATACCGCTGAATCATGGCGGTGAGGTAAGGGTTGTCCAGGTATCGGAGGTGCGCAACCGTGGCCTGCTCGTGCTCCTCGAGCCCGATCCCGGTCCAGATGCTGAAGGGCGCGATCTCCCCGTAGGTGCCCGGATGAACATCGCTTCTTAGCCTGAAGGCCCGCCGACTTGAATCACCCTGCGCGACCGCGAGATGCCACCGGAGATACCCCGCTCGCTCCGTGGTAGAGTCAGCGGTCAGACCGATGGCCACCAGCCGCCTCACTTCGGCCGTGTCGCCTTTCATCTGCGCGAACTCGACCATGTGCTGGAGCCACTCGGAGTACACCGGTCCACGCTCGGGCAGCAGGGAGTCAGTGGCCGTGCTGGAGTCGATCCGCCAGCCTCGGCGGAAGGCTTCGTCGGCGCGCTCCAGCGGGCGATCGAGGCCGGCCATCGGACCCCAGTGCCAGTATACGTCGCCCAAGCCATGCCAGACGTCCGAACGGTCGGGGTAGGCCGCGCCGGCCGCTTCCCACATGCGGAACATGTCGGTTGAGTTGCTTCCTGCACATTTTATGGACGAGACGGCCGAGGGCGAACAATGCGACAGACGGGCGTCGAGGAGGGTCCGCTCGCCGGAACTAAGGCGGTCCCGGTGCACCAGCGCCAACCTCGTCCCGCGATCGATCTCGTCCTGACTGGTGGCAGTATGGGACAGCTCCAGCGCGGCGAGCGCGAAGGTGGAGTCGAGCGTGGTCGCCTCGCCGAACCGACGGCCGGCTTCCTCCCACTGTCCCTTCCGCCACTCGGCTCGGCCGGTGAGATACGCACGGACCGCTGGGAGCGAAGTGCTGGTGAGCTGGGACAGCCGCTCGCTGTGCACGCCCGCCTGCAGGCTGAGGAGACGGACCGCCAGCAGGTCCACCAGGGCGGGAAGGCTATCCAGCGGTCCCTCGACGCTCGCCTTGGCGCCGGGCCTGCCCTCAGGCAGGGAGAGTACGGTCGCGGACAGCGTGAGATGAGAGGCTGTTCCGACGACTCCGCCGTCGATGAGCCGCCCAGCTCCGATGCTGCGGGCGACCTCGAGGGCGCCGTCGGGCGAGAGATCCTCCCCCCCGCGCCCGGCGAGCCGGTGCCACGCGCCGAGCACGGCCCGCGGTTCGGCGGCGCGTGGCCCTCCGTCACCCGTGAGCTTGAGTGCGAGAAGATCGATGATTCCTTCTCGGAGCCACCCGAGTGTCGGATCGGCGCCTCCGACCCGGAATGGCAGGACGGCGACCAAGTCCGCACTCGGCGCGATGTCCGGCTTTGGCGCACGCATCAGCGACGCGGCGGCACCGACGCCGAGCACGGAGCTCGCCGCCGCCACGGCGAGGTACCAGCGGGTCCGTGCGGAGGCGCGGCTAGTAGCCGGCACCTCCGTGAATGACGGTGCCTCCACCTCGGGCGCTGCATGCAGCGCTTCGACGAACTGCGCGGCCGTCGCGAACCGGTCGGCGGGCACCTTTGCTAGCGCCCGCTCGATGGCACGCTCCACGCCGGTCGGCACCGTGGTCCGCAGGGTCCGGAGGCTCGGCACCGGATCCACCGCATGTCGCGCCAGCACGGCCTGAGGCGTTGGGCCGACGAAAGGCGGCACGCCCGCGAGCATCTCGTAGAGCACGCACCCGAGGCCATAGATGTCCGAGCGCCCGTCCAGGTCGCCGGCGGAGCCCTGTTCCGGACTCATGTACGCCGCGGTGCCGACGACCAGACCGGTCTGAGTGAGCCGGTCGCCGCCCGCACGGGTGACCGCGAGCGCGATACCGAAGTCGGCCACGACCGATCGGCCTCCGGAGAGCAGGATGTTCTCGGGCTTGATGTCTCGGTGAACGATTCCGCGGGCATGGGCGTGGCCGAGGGCGGCGGCCACGTCGCCGGCGATCTCCAGCGCGTCAGCCAGGTCGAGCTGCTTCTCGCGCGCCAGCCGGGTCCCGAGCGACTCGCCTTCGACCAACGGCATCGCGTAATAAGGAAGCACACCGTCGCCCAGGTCGATGGTGCCCGAATCGAACAGCGGCAGGATGTTCGGGTGTTGCAGGTTGGACGAGAACTCGATCTCCCGGAGGAACCGCCGGGCGCCGAGCGCGCTGGCGAGCTCGGGGTGAAGCACCTTGAGCGCGACCGGACGATCGTGCCTGAGATCGCGCGCGAGATACACCGTCGCCATCCCGCCCCGGCCGAGCTCTCCCTGAATCCGGTAGTGATCGCTCGGCGTGTCGCCGACGTCGTTCTTGCCTGGCGCCGGTGGTGCGAGCGCCACCGGCCGCGGCAGGGGCGCACCCGCCGACCGTAGTTTCGCGGCCAGGGCCGCAACCGCGGGCTCGACCTCGCCACCTATTTCCTCCCGCACGACCTCGGCGTATCCGTCCGCGTGGCGGAGTGCCGCCGCGTGGTCACCGCCCGCCGCGAGTGCCTTCATCAGCCCCGCGGCCGCGCGACCGCTGAGCGGCTCGGCCTCCGCCAGCCTCCGCCACCACCCGATGGCCGCGGTGTGGTTCTCCGCTTCGCCTTCCCCCTTCGCGAGCTGGTAGAGGGCGCGGTGGTACGCCACCACCAGACGGCTCCGCTCTCCCTCTGCCCAGCGCTCGAACTCGGTGGATCCTTCGAGGAAGAACCCGTCGAGAAAAGGGCCCCGGTACAGGGCGACGGCCTCGGCCGTCGCGCCGCGCTCGAGTGCCCCGGCAAAATCTCCGACATCGCTGGTGACGACTTCGGGGTTGAGCCGCAGCGGGTCGATGCCGAGAAAGATTTCTTCCGCGACTTCACGGCGCAGGTAGTACACCAACTGCTGGAGCGCGTGGCGGGCATTCTCCGCCGGGCTTTCTGGCCATAGGAAGGCCACCAATTTGTCGCGACTGAGGCTCTGGCCGGCGGCGGTGGCCAGCAGGACCAGCAAGGAGAGCCTCCGGCGCTGCTCGGCAACCGGCTTTCCGGCCTCGTCCACCAGGACCAGCCCGCCGAAAGCAAGCAACCGCAGTGTGTTGCGCGCGTGAGTGGGAGATGAGGGTGGCATGAGTGCCCATGCGTAGAGTACGTCGCAGGATCGGGGTGGGCAAGCGAATTCCTGGCTGCCGCGCTGTGCCCGGTCCGGCGTGCAGCTCTCACGCACCTCGGAGGTCGTATGGAGAGACGCAGAACAGAGCCGTTCTCCCGCCGCTTGGCCGCGCTTCTCGTCGTCGCCGCGCTTCAGGCCGGTTGCCGGGAGGACACCTCGGGACCCGGTCTGGCCCCGACGGACCAGACAGAGGAGAACAACATGGCCGCCCATTCGTCGGGGGCAACCGGCTCCAGTGTCCGCTGGAACCGAAAGGCCATCGAAATCTTCCGGAGCAGGCTCATCCCCGGCAGTCCGCCGCCCAATGCCGGCCGGATCCATGCCTATCTCACACTCGCCCAGTATCGCGCGGTGCTGGCCGCGAGCCAGCAACAGTTGCGTCCGGGTCGCCGTCCCGCGCTGGAGGGCGCGGCCGCAGGCGCGTCGGTCGTGATTCTCACGCAGTTCTACCCGCTCGATGCCGCGATCATCGATGCCGAGCTGACGGCGCAGCGCGCCGAGTACGAAGGCCGGGCTCACAAGGGGGAGGCCTTCGATCTCGGTGAGGCCATCGGCCGCGAGGTCGGCGCCGCTGTGCTTGCCCAGGCCGCGACCGATAACTTCGGACTGGCTCCCTTGCCCACGCAGCCAACGGGACCCGGCTACTGGGTGAGCAGCGGTGCCCCCACGGTGAAAGGCGGATTCGGCGCCCGGCCGTTCTTCCTCAGATCGGGGAGCGAGATCAACGCCCCACCGCCACCGGCATTTGGATCGGCCGAATACCTGGCCGCGTTGGCCGAGGTGCGGGCCCTTTCCGATAGTCGTACACCCGAGCAGGTGGCTATCACCCAGAAATGGGTCCCGTTCTCGGGCGTGCTGTTCAACGGCGTGGCGTCGGATCTGATCGAGAAACACGACGTAGGCGAGCTTCGGGCCGCGCGCATTCTAGCGTACGGCAATTTGGCGGCATTCGATGCCATCATAGGGTGTTTCGATACCAAGTTCGTCTACTGGTTCATCAGGCCGACGCAAGCGGATCCCGGCATCACCCTCGCCACCGGCCTTCCAAATCACCCGTCCTACCCGTCGGCACACTCGTGTGAAACGGGTGCCTGGCAGGCCGTACTGTCGGACCAGTTTCCCTCGGAGCGCAAGTTCTTGAATGGGATTTCGCGGGAAGCAAACTTGTCACGGGTGTTCGGCGGACTGCACTACCGGTTTGACGGGGACGCGGGACTGAAGCTCGGACGGAAGGCGGGGAGGCTGGCACTGAGACGCGGGATCGGCGGGTAGGTCCCCGCTAGCTGGAAGTGGGAACGGCCCGTCTGCCCTGCGCCGGCGGGCCGTTCTTTCACACCTCCTCGGCCAGCATCACCGCCGCCATCCCGCCGCGCTGCGCCACGTTCACCACCTGGCGCTGCGACGCGCGGGCAAGAATCGCGATGCCGTCGTCGCTCGACGCGAACCCCATCACGTGGTAGAACGCCTCCGGGTGGAGCCTGCCGTCCGCCGTCAGTGTCGGTACCTCGATCACCGGGATCTGCGCCAGGCGCTGGAGCACCCAGACCTCCTCGTCCTTGAGCGCGGCGTCCAGCGCTCGCACCCACGCGCCATCGCTTACCGTCTGCCCCAGCAGCACACCCTCGCCGCCGTATCCGCGCGAGGGCTTGAGCACCAGCCACTCCCGCTCACGGCAGGCGAATTCCAGCAGGTCGCCCATCTCCCCGCCGGGGAGCGAGGTCCGCCGCTCGCCCACCACCCGGGTCCAGAGGACGTGATGCTGAAAGACCCGGCGCTCCGCCTCGCTGTAGTACTTCTCGCTCAGCACCGGGTCGGTGAGCACCTCGAAGCAGCTCTTACAGTCCAGCTCCGCGGTGATGGAGGAGACTACGCGGTTCTCCCGAAACAACCGGCGCATCGGCTCGGGATCCATGCCCTCCGCCGCCAGCTCCACCAGGTCGAGCACGGCGTAGTCACGGTAGACCAGGTCCACCTGCGTGTCCCCGCAGTAGACCTCGTCGCCCTTCATGCGCAGCTCGCTCGGGTCGGCGTGGAGCACCTCGATGCCGTGCCGCTCGCCGTAGTATTCGACCAGCCGGCGCTGCTCGTCGATGCCTTCCAGCTCGTACTTGGGCTCTACCAGGCAGATAATTCCCCCGGGCCGGCCCACCACCTCCAGGTGCTCCACCAGCTCCCGGAGCAGCAGGATCCTGGCGTCGAGCAGCCGGGTGAGGCGGATCCCCGGGTCCTGTGCTACCAGCAGCGGCACCACTACGCCGTCCACCACTTCCTCGACCGCCGGAACCAGGTACAGGCCTCCGATACCGGTGAGATTGGGCTCCACGAACCGCAGGGTGTCCTTCCAGATGGGACTGGCGTAGTCCACCATGCAATCCAGCCGGTCGAACACCGGATTCCGGGCCTGCACCGCTGGAGTCCAGCACGCGCGGAGCCACTCGTCCTCCACGGGGTGGAGCCGAAGCAGGTCGTGGACGGCCGGATCGCTGAAGTACAGCTCGGGCATCTTGAGCAGCCCGTGATGCAGTGTCCGGGTCACCGAGTGGAGGTAGTCGATCTGATCGGGGAGCAGCGTGATGGGGCAGGGGAGCACCCGAATGCTCTCGACCCGGCCGTCATGGAAGTAGTCCATGTGCCGCTCGATCGCGCCTTGCCGCATGCGCTCGTGAGCCGCCGCCAGGTCGGCGGCCGGGAGATGGTAGAGCGCCTGCCGCACCCGAGCGGCCAGCCGCGCCCCGCGCAGGCCGGAAGTTTCCGCGGGGCTCGGCTCGGCCGAGGGAACGGGGTCGTCGGGCACGGGATCCATGGCAGCGGCTGGGGAGGAGGAACCGGTCGATGGCGCGCTGGCTCAATGTGCTGCCCACGCTTCCGGTGCCGCAAGCGCCGACAAGCGCGGTCGCTGCGCTCAGAATGACATGATGACACAGAAACCCCTCCAACCGTCCCCCGCGTCACACCTTCCCGTTCTTGTCTACAAATCAACGCCGTCCACGTTGATAAGAACGACTGGCGATGTGGAATGGAACGCCCTACCTTGTGGCCCTTCTACCGCCGACACCTGTTCCAGGAGATGGCCAGTGAACGGGACCGAGGTCTCGCGGGGCGGCACGGTGGTGCGTGAAATTGCCCGCAACATCGAGCGGATCGAGAGTGGCAACGTGCATGATCGGGTGTGCCTCTACGGCACCCATGATGGCGCCCACTCCTGTGTCTGCTACCGCGATACCGGCCACGCCGGGCGCCACCAGTGCCCTTGCGGAGCCGAATGGAGATGACCGGCTAAGCCTCAGGCCTCTGGCCCAGAAGTACGGCAAACCGACCGCACCCGACGGCCGTGACGCGAGTCATGGCCGTCCCGCCCGTTACACCGTCACTATGGGCCATGCCCTCCCCCCTGTTACATCGCCTGACCCGAGTGCTGGCCATCGCCGCGATCTCGGCTCTGACGCTCGTGGTCGCCATCGTGGCCCTGCTCCAGGTTCCCGCCGTCGCGACCTGGGCCACCGGCCGGCTGCTCTCGCTGGTCCCTCTCAACCCCGGGTACGCGCTCCAGGTCGGCCGGGTAAGCGGTAACTGGCTCACCGGGTTACAGCTCGAGCAGGTGCGGCTGCGCCGGGGCTCCCGCGAGCTGGCACTGGTGGAGCGTCTCCGCGTCAGCTACGACCCCCGCCAGCTTCGCGGGCCCGATCGCCGGCTTCGCGAACTGGTGGTGGACGGCGCCCGCGTCGTCGCCCGCAGAGGTCCGCAGGGGTGGGATATCGCCAACGCCTTGGAGGCGTCGGGCGATACCACCGCCGCCGGCGGTGACTTCGTCATCGACCGGCTCACGGTGCGGAGGGTGGAGATCGAAGCCCACCTTGCCCCTGATTCCACGGCGAGAGCGCGAGGTCTTTTCCTCGACGGCCGCGGCCTCGTTCTCGGCGATCCCATCCTCCTGGCTCTGGACACTCTTGGCGCTTCGGTCGCCCCTCCGGGCGGCTCGCCGCTCTGGTTCGATCTTGCCGCCGCCGGCGCCGTCACCGCAGAGGAGATCCGCCTCGATCCATTCCGTATCAAGAGTCATCGCAGCGACATCGCCGGCCGCGTGGTGTTTCCCAGAAGCTTCGACGACCCGAGGGTGGCCGACCGGCTGGATGTCAGCCTGGAGGCCCTTCCACTCGCGCTGGCCGATCTGGCGAGCGTCTATCCCGGCGTGCCCCCCGACGGGGAACTGCGGCTGGAGGCGGCGGCATCGGCCGAGGGGCGCCTGGTCACCGCCCGGCTTGCCGCCCGGCTCGACCCCGGAACGATCGAGCTCCAGGGCTCCACCGTCATGGGGCGTGGCGCTCCGGCGGTCTACCGGCTGCACGGCGAGGTTCGCGACCTCGATCCCTCGCGGCTCCACCGCTCAGCCCCGATCGGCGTGGTGAACGGAGAGGTCGACGCCGACCTCCGAGGCGAGACGCTCCCAGTGGCCGACGGCCACGCATCGCTCCAGCTCCGGGGCTCCCGAGTGGGTGAGACCGACCTCCGCGACATCGACCTCCGAGCCGAGGTCAATCGAGGCCGGGCCGATCTCGCGCTCAAGGGGCAGATCTTCGGTGGCTCGGTGCGGGCCGACGGTTGGGCTCGCCCGTTCGATTCGGTGCCTTCCTACCGTCTCGCCGGCGGGGCCCTTGGCCTGGACGGCACCGCGGCGGCGGCGCGGGTGCTTGCGGGGGACGCCGCCGATTCGACGCTGGACGTGCGGTTCCGCGTCGCCGGAGACGGCGTAGCGCCGCGCGAGGCGGATCTCGAGGGCAGGGTCGAGCTGGCGGCGGTGAGGCCGGACCAGGGCAGAGTGCCGCTGGGCGACGCGGCCGTCAACCTCACGGCTGGCCGGCTGGAGATCCGGCCCACGCTGCTGATGGCCGGTGGCCGAATCGGCGGCCTGGTGACGGCGCGCTTCGAGGATACCATCTCGTACGAGGTCCGCCGCGGCACCATCGAGCGGGTGGACCTCGGCAGGCTGATGGGCGACACTGTCGCCGCACCACTCAGTGGCCGGTTCACCCTGCGAGGCCGTGGCGTCGCTCCGGAAAGCGCCTCCATCACTGCCCGGCTCGAGCTGGACGAGCTCCGCTACGCCGCTCGCCGGATCGAGCAGGTGATCGCGCGGGCCAGGGTGGAGGGCGGCCGCGCGGTTCTTGAGCTGCGCGGCGCCTTCCAGGGCGGCCGGCTCAGCGTGGACGCCAGTGCCCGGCCCTTCGATTCCGTCAGCACCTTCGTCGTCCGGCGCGCTACCCTCGACAGCGTGGACCTCGGGACCATGCTCGGCCAGCCCGATTTCGCCGGGCCGGTGACGCTCGGCGCCACCGCGAGTGGCCGCTGGGGAGAGTCGGCGAAGTCCGTCAAGGCCCGGTTGACCGTCGCGCCGTCACGACTGGGCCCGATCGAGGTCGCCACGGGTAGCATGGACGCCGAGCTGACCGGCGAGAGACTCACCTACGTCGCGGCGCTCCGAACCAACGGGGGGTCGCTCGCGCTGGAGGGAGAAGGCCGGCCGATGGCCGAGGTCCCGTCGTATGTCGTGCGCCAGGGCCGGACGGATTCCCTCGACCTCGGCACCCTGCTTGGACATGACAGTCTGAGCACCGATCTCGGGACTCGGTTCACCGCATCGCTCACCGGCGCCGGGATCGACAGCATGCTCACCCGGCTCGATGTGGAGCTGCTGCCGTCCCGCGTCAACCAGGCGAAGCTGGGCCCCGGGCGGCTGACGCTCGGACTGGACCACGGCGCTCTGAGTGGGACGCTTCGGTTGCGGGGCGATGATGCGGTGATGACCTCCGA
>JACCRH010000057.1 GCA_013813675.1 Gemmatimonadales bacterium | reverse complement strand
GGACGCCATGAAGCGGCTCCGCAGCGTGACTGAAGTGGCAGGACGCGCGAGAAAGATGCGTCGCCGCTGCGACAGATGCGAGTCCTTCGCGAGAGGCCTGCCCTGAGCGACGCCGAAGGGCCTGCCCCCTGAGCGACGCCGAAGGGCCTGCCCTGAGCGACGCCGAAGGGTTAGAATCGCGCCATGCCGAAGAAGCGTGCGGCTCCCCAGGATTATCGCCAGCGTCTCCAGGTCGAGACCCCGGAGCACGTCACCCTGGACCTCGAGATCGCGGGTGTGGGCTCGCGCGCCCTCGCCGCGTTGATCGACATGCTGGTGCTGGTCGGCTCGGGGCTCGGCGTGTTCATCGTGCTGGTCATCGTGGCCGGCTTCGGGGTCACCATCGGCTCGATCGGCGGCGCCCTCCTCATGCTGGGCGGCTTCGCGGTGTGGACCGGCTACTTCATCCTGTTCGAGGGGCTGCGGCAGGGGCAGACGCCGGGCAAGCGGAGGGTGGGAATCCGGGTGGTGAGCGACACCGGCAACGCCGTGAGCCTCGGCGCGGCCGCCGCGCGCAATCTGCTGCGGATCGCCGACTTCCTTCCGCCGCCTTACCTGATCGGCCTGGTCCTGGTGGCGCTACACCCCAGGGGCAAGCGACTGGGCGACATGGTCGCGGGGACCGTCGTCTCCCGAGACCGCCCCTCCCAGATGGCGGCCCCAAGACGGGCGCGCCCGCAGGCCTCCCCGGAGCCGGTGGGCCTCATTCCCGAGTTGACCGATGCGGAGTTCCGCCTGGTGGCGCAGTTCGAGGGCCGGCAGGCGCAGCTGGCACAGCCGGCGCGGGTCCGGCTCGCGGCCGCCATCGCTCGCCGGCTGGCCGATCACCCCGCACCGGCGGGCGTGGGCGACCTGGAGCACCTGCTGGAGCTGCACCGCCGGGAGCGGGAGCGGCGGGAGGGAGCAGTCGCCTGGCGCGGCTCGGCCGCGGCGGCTTCCTTCGCGGCCCGCAAGCGTCCGCGATGGGCGGAGTTCCATCAGCTCGCCGAGCGCGCCGCGAGTCATGGGCTCGACAGTTTCGCCTCCCACGAGCTGCCCGACTTCGCCGCCCGCTACCGGGAGGTCGCGGCGGACCTGGCCCGGGCCCGGACCTACGGCGCCGACGACGCGACCCTGGAGCACCTCGAGCGCCTGGCGGCGGCAGGACACAACGCGCTCTACCGCGACCAGCGAGGCACCTGGGGCCGGGTCTGGGAAGTGCTGGCCCGGGAGTGCCCCGCGGCGATCCGCCAGGCGCGGGGTTACATCGCGGTGGCCTGCCTGGCGTTCCTCCTCCCCGCCGCGGCGGGCTTCCTGCTCATGCGGGAGCAGCCCGCGCTCGCCGCCGATCTGCTCCCCGAAGTCATGATCCAGCGGGCCGACGCCGGCGCCGAGCGCATGGCGCAGGGCCGGCGCTACGTGGACGTGACGGTCGAGGAGCGCCCGCTGATGGCCTCGGGGATCATCACCAACAACGTCCGGGTGGCGATCGCCTGCTTCGCCGGGGGCATCTTTCTCGGTATCGGCTCGCTGGTGCTGCTCGGCTTCAACGGCCTGATGATCGGCGCGGCGGCCGGCCATTTCGCCAACCGGGGACTCCTGGCCTACCTGCTGGAGTTCATCCTGGGGCACGGCCTGCTCGAGCTGTTCGCCATCTGGGTCGCGGGGGCGGCGGGCTTTCTCCTGGGACGCTCGGTGGTGGCCCCGGGCGACTTGAGCCGGGGTGACGCTCTGGTGCTGAGCGGACGCAGGGCGGTCCGGATGGTGGGCGGGGCGGCGGTGCTCCTGGTCGTGGCCGGGTTGATCGAGGGTTTCGTATCGGCGGGGGCGGGCGGGGTGACTTTCCGGGCGGCGGCCAGCGGGGGAAGCCTGGCGTTCCTTGCCGCCTACCTGTTGAACGGCGGGGTGCGGCAGCCCGGGTAAGCCGGGTCAGATGTCCCGGAGCATTCCCCGCATCCGGATGGCCATCGCCTCGATCTCCTTGAGGCTGGTCAGTGTCTCCGGATCGAACTGCGATTCGTTGAGCAGCAGGAGCTGGATCTCGGCCAGCAGGGCCGAGAGAGGGTTGGAGAGGTCGTGCCGGAGCTTGCTCAGACGTTCAGATTCGATCATGTCCGCTCCGACTCGGATTGGCCCGCTGGAGTCAGCCAAGATCGTGTGTCCCCGTAACTTCTGCAAGCAGGCTCTTGACGGGGGGGAGAGAGCGCTCTACTTTAAGTCGCTTCTTGGATTCAGGTCGCTTCTTGGATTCGGCTGGACCACTCCCCGTCACAACCCGTACCGCCCCACGCTCCACTCGGGGCAGGCAGTACCGCACATCGGGCCGACAAATACCCAGGCCAACCTCGCCGGCATCTCTTACCCCATCGTCCATCACCCGCCCGCACGCCGGCAGGGCTCGTCCGTTTGGAGTCTCGTCCGTGGATATCGCTGAACTGAAGCAAAAGTCGGTCGCCGAGCTGCACACCCTCGCCGAGCAGTTGAACATCACCAACTACTCCGGGCTGCGGAAGCAGGATCTCATCTTCCGCATCGAGCAGTCGCTGCTCGACTCCGATACCGTCATTCGGGGCGAGGGCGTGCTGGAGATCCTTCCCGAGGGGTACGGCTTTCTCCGAAGCCAGGACTGGAACTACCTCTACGGCCCTGACGACATCTATGTGAGTCCCAGCCAGATCAAGCGGTTCGACCTCCGCACCGGCGACACCGTCATGGGGCAGGTGCGCCCACCCAAGGAGGGAGAGCGCTACCTCGCTCTGCTCAAGGTCGAGCAGGTCAATTTCGAGGAGCCGGAGAAGACCAAGCACCGGATCGCGTTCGACAACCTGCGGCCGCGGTATCCCGATTCCCGGATCCGTCTGGAGCGCAAGAACAGCGATCTCTCGATGCGGGTGGTCGATCTGCTCGCCCCGCTGGGCAAGGGCCAGCGGGCCCTGATCGTCGCGCCGCCCAAGGCGGGCAAGACCATTCTGATGCAGAAGCTGGCCAACGCGATCAGCGAGAACCATCCGGAGATCGTCCTCATCGTGCTGCTGATCGACGAGCGGCCCGAGGAGGTCACCGACATGGAGGAGAACGTCAAGGCGGAGGTCATTTCCTCCACCTTCGACGAGCCGGCGGACCGCCACGTCCAGGTGGCCGACATGGTGATCGAGAAGTCCAAGCGGCTGGTGGAGCACGGCCGCGACGTGGTCATCCTGCTCGACTCCATCACCCGCCTGGCGCGGGCGCACAACGTGGTGGTGCCCCACTCGGGCAAGATCCTCTCCGGCGGCGTGGACGCCAACGCGCTGCAAAAGCCGAAGCGATTCTTCGGCGCCGCCAGGAACATCGACAAGGGTGGCAGCCTCAGCATCATCGCCACCGCGCTGGTGGATACCGGCAGCCGGATGGACGAGGTGATCTTCGAGGAATTCAAGGGCACCGGCAACTCGGAGCTGGTGCTCGACCGGCGCCTGGCGGACCGCCGGATCTACCCCGCGATCGATATTCAGCGCACCTCCACCCGTAAGGAAGAGCTCCTGATGGACAAAGACGAGCTCAACCGGGTGTACCTGCTCCGCAACTTCCTGGCGGACATGCCGCCGGTCGAGGCGCTCGAGTTTCTGCTCGAGCGGATGAAGCGGACCAAGAACAACAAGGAATTCTTTTCCACGATGGCGCAGTAGCTGTCCCTTCCTGATGAGGGCCGGCTGCTGGCGGTCGATTGGGGCGAGGTCCGAATCGGACTGGCGCTCAGCGACGAGACCCAGACCCTGGCCAGCCCATTGGAGACCCTGGTTCGCCGGCAGGGCAAACGGTTTCCCATGTCCCGATTCCTCGAGTTGGTCGGCAAGCACGAGCCCGCCGGCGTGGTGGTCGGCTTGCCGCTCACTGGGGAGGGAGACGAGGAGGAGAGCGCCGTCGCCGCCCGCGAGCTGGCCGGCCTGGTAGCCGACCGGAGCGGGCTCCCGGTCGCGCTGTGGGACGAGCGGATGAGTACCGCCCGGGCCTTGGCCCTCATCCGGGAGCAGGGCGGAAGCACCCGCGGCCGGAAGGGTGATGTGGACGCTCTGGCGGCGGCGGTGCTGCTGCAGCATTTCCTGGACGCGAGGCGGGTGCGTGATCGCTAGGGCTCTCCTCCTCCTCGCTCTCGCCGCCTGCGGCACCAACACATCCGCCGAACGGGTCACCCTGCCACCCGGCACCACGTTCTCCGCGGTAACCGACACGCTCGCCGCCCACGGGGTGGTGGGCAACCGACTCTGGTTCAAGCTCCTCGCCCGCCTCCGGGGCGCCGACCGCTCGGTGCGGGCGGGAGTCTACCAGTTCACCCCGGGGCTCAGCGCCTGGAAGGTGCTGGATATCCTGAAGGAAGGTGACGAGGTCACCACCCGCTTCACCGTGCCCGAGGGCCTCACCATTCCGGAAGTCTCCGCGCTGGCGGAGGAGAAGCTGGGTATCCCCGCCGACTCGGTGGTGGCGGCCGCGCGGGACAGCGCCGCCGCGACGGCGACACTGGGGTTTCCGGTCCGATCGTTCGAGGGGTTCCTTCGGCCGGAGACCTACTCCCTTCGGATGGGAACCACTGCGCCGGAGCTGGTGCGGGTGATGGCGGAGGGATTCAATTCGGCCTGGAAGCCGGAGTGGGACGCGCGACTCGACTCCCTCGACTGGACCAAGGCCCAGTTGGTGACCTTCGCCTCGATCGTGGAGGGCGAGGCGCGGGCCGACGACGAGCGTGAGACCATCGCGGGCGTGTACCACAACCGGCTTCGCATCGGGATGGCCCTTCAGGCCGACCCCACGGTGCAGTACGCCATCTTCCTCGCCACCGGAAAGCGGAAGCCCCGGCTGTTCACCAAGGACTATCAGTTCCGGTCACCCTTCAACACCTACCTCAACCCGGGGTTGCCTCCGGGCCCGGTCAACTCGCCCAGCCGGCGGAGCATCGAAGCGTCGCTCTATCCGGCAAAGGTGCCTTATCTCTACTTCGTGGCGGGGCCGGAAGGGCGTCATCTCTTCTCCCGGACGTACGCCGAGCACCTCCGAGCAATCGCCAGGGGTCGAAGGGGGTCACCCTGAGCGAAGAAGGGGGTCACCCTGAGCGAAGTCGAAGGGGGCCCTGCCGGCATCGGCTCCTTCCCCCTCGCTCCGCTCGGGGTCAGGATGACAAAGAGGGACCTCATGACAGCTCCTTGGCATACCGCCGAGTGGCCCGCTCCACGTCCTCCTGGCCGAGGATTCCCGACCCCACGGCCACCCCCGCCGCGCCGGCAGCCAGCACCCCGGCCACATCCTCCGGCCGCACCGCCCCGATGGCGATGCAAGGTTTCCCGGCCGCCAGGCTGGCCAGCCGCCGAAACCCCTCCGCTCCAAGGCCCTCTCCCGCGTCCGATTTGGTCTCGGTCCCCGACCAAGGCCCGATCCCCCAATAGTCGGCCTCGGCCGCGGGGCCCGCTTCGGTTACCGAGCCCACCGACGCGCCGATGATGAAGCCGGGCGGCGCCACACGCCGGGCCAGGGCCACCGGGAGATCGTCCGGGCCGAGGTGCACGCCGGCTGCGCCGGCGGCGAGGGCGACATCGGGCCGGTCGTTCACCAACAGCGGGATCCGGAGCGCCGCGATCAGGGCGCGCGCGAGGTCCACCTGCTCCCGGGCCGAGGCCAGCTTGAGCCGGAGCTGCACGGCAGTCGCGCCCCCGCGCTCGGCGGCCAGCGCGAGCGCCACCGGGTCGCGCCCGGCGACCAGGCGGTCGTCGGTGACGAGCATCAGCCGAACGAGTGCCGCTACATTATCTGCCATGACGCTCCCCGCCCCCCGACTGCACGGCATCCGTGGCGCCACCACCGTCGAGCGGAATGACGCGGCCGAGATTCTCGCCGCGACCGACGAACTGCTGCAGACCGTGATCGCGAGTAACGGGCTCCAGCCGGATGACATCGTGAGCGCGCTCTTCACCGTCACCCGGGACCTGGACGCGGCCTTTCCCGCCCGCGCCGCCGAGGATTTCGGGTGGAACATCGTGGCGCTGCTCCACGCCACCGAGATTCCGGTGCCCGGATCGCTCCCCCACTGCATCCGGCTGCTGGTCCACGCCTATACCCACCGCGACCGCGGCGAAATCAAGCATTGCTATCTCCGAGGGGCCACGGTTCTCCGTCCCGATCGGGCGTGACCGCCGCCCGGGTCACCGCGCGGGGCGCCGAGCGCTGGGTTCGTGGGCATCCCTGGATCTATCGCAGCGACGTCGAGAGCCACCCTGGCGGGCCCGGCCTGGTGCCGGTGCAAGACCCGCGCGGCCGGTTCATCGGCCAGGCATTGCTCTCTCCCGCCTCCGAGATCCGCCTCCGTCTCCTGGAGCGCACCGATCGTCCGGTTGACTCCCAGTGGTGGTGCGAACGTCTTCTGGCGGCCGCCGCCCGGCGGGAGGGGATTGACGCTTCGGCCTACCGCCTGGTTCACGCCGAGGGCGACGGGTTGCCCTCGCTGGTGGTGGATCGCTACGACCGCTGGATCGTAGCCCAGATCCTCTCCGCGGGGCTGGAGACGATGCGCCAGCCGATCCTGGCCGCGCTGGTCTCGCTGTTCAGGCCCGAGGGTATCCTGCTTCGTCATGACGTCGCGGCCCGCCGCCGTGAGCGCCTCGCCGCCGAGACCGAGCTGGGGTTCGGCTCGGTGCCGAAGGAGATCGAGGTACGGGAAGGCGGGGTGCGCTACCTCGCCGCGCCGTGGGACGGTCAGAAGACCGGCGCGTTTCTCGACCAGCGCTCCAACCGCATCCTCGCCGGCGAGGCCACCCGGGCCGGTGGGCGTGCACTCGACTGCTTCACCTATCACGGCTCGTTCGCGCTCCATCTCGCCCGCCGCGCGGGAGGCGTGGTGGCCCTCGACGCGAGCGCGGAGGCGCTGGACCGCGCCAGAGCCAACGCCGCGCTCAACGGTCTCGGCAACCTCGAGTTTCGCCAGGGAGACGCCTTCGAGACGCTGCGCTCGATGGCCAGGGCGCGGGAGCAGTTCGACACCATCGTCCTGGATCCACCCGCCTTCGCCAAGTCCCGCGCTACCGTTCCCGACGCGATCCGCGGGTACCGGGAGATCAATCTCCGGGCGATGCGCTGTCTGGCCCCGAGGGGCACCCTGCTGACCGCATCCTGCTCGTTCCACCTGCGATTGCCCGAGTTCCTCACCATGCTCGCCGACGCCGCGGGAGACAGCGGACGGCGCATCCGGGTGCGACAAATCCTGGGTCAGGCGGAGGATCACCCGGAGATACTCACTGTCCCTGAAACCGCCTACCTGAAGGGGGCGCTGCTGGAGGCGGACTAGCGTGCCGGCTTGACCCGAGTCACCCGATGTACGAATTTGCACCATTGGCATCACGGCGGCCTTCGTGGGGTCGTCGTCCGTCCGGAACCCACTTCATCCAGCTCCCTCGGTGAACCTCGTCACCGGCCACGCCCTCGCGTGCGGCCTTCCGCCGAATAGAGTGTCATGCTGAGCGCCACCGAGACCCGCGGCGCTCAGCGCCGGCGGCGTTCGCCCTACTCCGACAAACAGCACTACCACGAATACATCCTGCAACGGATTGAAGGGTTCAAGAACTCGATCGGGCGTGACGAGCTGATGCGGCTGGGCGACGAAGCCGCCTCCGAGCTTCAGGCGACGTCCGAAGGCCAGTTCGTGCTCACCGAAGTGCTCATGCTGGAGACGGTGGACCGCCTCATCATGAAGCGGCTCGCGCTCAGGCCCTATCGCCGCTGGCGGGAGCAGTTCCGCAAGCTGCGCGAGGCGCAGCGCACGCCGGTTCATTGGGGCCTCGACGGCGGGTGCGCGCTCGCCCGCCTCCTGCCTCGGGTCGAGGCCCACGACGTTGCGCTGGTAATCGGCGCCGGTGCGGAGCCGGCCACCTATCTCCTCGCCGCGCACGACGCGTCGGTCACATTCCTGGCCTGCGACGTGGGCTGCGTCGAGCGGGTGGAATCACGGATGGCGGCGGAGGCTCTGGCCAGCCTGTTCGAAGGCTTCGTCGCGCCGCTCGGTCCCGCCCTGCCCTGCTTCCTGGAGGCGCTCGATCGAGTGGACATCGTGGTGGTCGACCCCAACACCCTGGCCGGCTTCAAACAGCACACCCGCGCCGCGCTGCTCAACGACCTTCAGCGGCGGAGCCGCCCCGGCGGCGTCCACGTGGTCCTGGGTGGAAGCCGAGCGCTCTCACCCGACTCGATCCGCGCGCTGTACGACGGTTGGATTGTTGAGGAGGAGCCACTGCGCCGCAGGCGACCCGGCGGCGCGCGGCGGCCCGACGGTCTGCTGTTCGCCAAGCCCACGTGTCCCCCGGACGTGGCGGCTCCGCCGCTCGCCGCGTCCAACTGACACTTGGCCGCTCGCTCAGCGACCCTCCAACTACCACTTATAAAAGAGCTTAGCTGCCGGCACCCGGAAGGCATGCGCCGTGCCTCGCTGAGGCGGGACGAAGCCGTAACTCTCTCGTCCTCCGAGGACCGTCCCGTGACCCCTCTCCCCGCCGCCCTTCCTTCGACGCCGCTCGGCATCGTGATCATGAACGGTGGGCCCACGCCGAAGCCGGTGCGGTTCTGGGCGTACATGTGGGCCGGCGACGAGGAGGCTTCCGAGGATCACTGGCATCAGCGGGTGCCCACCGAGCACGCTGCCTAAACCCAGGCGGGCTGAGCGGGACGGATCACGACAGAGAAGCGTGAAAGGTGAACGGTGAACGGTAAAAAGGGGCGCTTCTCCCTTTTACTTTTCACCGTTCACTTTTTACGCCCTTCTAGCGATGCGCTCCTTCCGCTGACCTCGCCCCACCCCTGGACTATATTCCGCCGACTTCTTCCTGGACCCCAATGCGCGCTCTGGTGAAGGCGGGACTCGGACCCGGCATGGTGCTGAGCGAGGTGGCCAAGCCCACCTGCGGGTCGTCCGAGGTCCTCATTCGCGTCCGGCACGCCGGCGTCTGCGGCACCGATCTCCA
>JACCRH010000038.1 GCA_013813675.1 Gemmatimonadales bacterium | reverse complement strand
ACGATCGGAGAGATCGCCGGGATTCTCGGCGAGCGCTACCGAACCGACGTCACCGCCGACGTCGCCGAATACTTGTCCAACCTGGCGGAGAGGGAGTTGATCCGTGACCACTGAACGACCGACCACGCTGCTGGCCGAGCTGACCCATCGCTGCCCGTTGCACTGTCCCTACTGCTCCAACCCGCTGGAGCTGATCCGGGCAGAGGGTGAGCTGGCCACCGAGGACTGGAAGCGGGTCTTCACCCAGGCCCGCGCGCTGGGGGTGCTTCAGCTGGGCCTTTCCGGCGGCGAGCCGATGATCCGGAAGGACCTCGAGGAACTGGCGACGCACGCCCGGAGCCTGGGGCTCTACACCACCCTGGTGACCTCGGGCCTCGGCCTTACCCGCGCCCGGGCCGAGCGGCTGCGGGAAGCGGGCCTGGAGCACATCCAGGTCTCGATTCAGGACGCCGATCCCGAGATCGCCGAGCGGATCGCCGGCGTGAGCTCGGTGAAGCAGAAACGGGCCGCGGTGGCGATCGTGAAGGAGCTGGGCTTTGCCCTGTCGATCAACGTGGTGCTCCACCGCGCCAATCTCGATCGCATCGGCGCGATCATCGATCTCGCCGCCGAGCTCGGCGCCGACCGCATCGAGCTGGCGAATACCCAGTACTACGGATGGGGGCTGGAGAACCGCGCCTCCCTGATGCCGACCCGCGAGCAGGTCGCCCAGGCCAGGGTGACGGCTGAAGCGGCCATGCGGCGCTACAAGGGCCGCATGCAGGTTCTGTTCGTGCTGCCCGACTATTTCGAGCAGTACCCCAAGCCGTGCTACGGGGGGTGGGGCAAGCTCTATCTCGTCGTCGCGCCCGACGGGAAGGTGTTGCCCTGCCACGGAGCCACCCAGATCACCACGCTCTCGTTCGACAACGTGCGCGACCGGTCGCTCGAATGGATCTGGCAGGAGTCGTCCGCCTTTCAGGCGTACCGGGGCAACGACTGGATGCGGGAGCCCTGCCGCAGCTGTCCCCGGAAGACGCTGGATTTCGGCGGCTGCCGCTGCCAGGCGTTCGCCCTCACCGGGGCGGCCGAGAACACCGATCCGGTCTGCACCCTCTCGCCCAACCGCGACATCATCGACGCCGCGGTGGCGAATCCTTCCGACTCCCTGGACTATCGCTACCGCGTGATCGCCGAGCCGCAGCGGGCGTGAGCCTCGCCATCGAGGCCGAGGGACTGGGGCGCGATTACGGCGACGTGCGCGCGCTCGACGCTCTCGACCTCGCAGTCGCGCGCGGGGAGATGGTCGGACTGCTGGGTCCCAACGGCGCGGGCAAGACCACCGCGATGCTGCTGCTGGCCACCCTGCTCTCGCCGACGCGGGGTCGGGCCCGGGTTTTCGGGCACGACGTCGTCGGGGAGCGCGCCGCGGTGCGGCGGCGGCTGGGTCTGCTGTTCCAGGAGACCAGTGTAGACGGGCTCCTCACCGCGGAGGAGAATCTACTGTTTGCCGCACGGCTCGCCGGACTTGACGGACGGCTGGCCCGGGCGGCCGTCGCCGACGCCATCGGACGCACCGGCCTGGCCGAGCGGGCCAGGCGACCGGCCCGCGAGCTCTCCGGCGGGTGGCGGCGCCTGCTCGACATCGCGCGGGCTACGCTGCACCACCCCGACCTGCTCATCCTCGACGAGCCCACCGTCGGGCTCGACCCGGAGCATCGCGAGGCGATGTGGAGCCTGCTCGACGCGCACCGCCGGGAGGGAACCACGGTCGTGTTTTCCACCCACTACCTGGGCGAGGCCGAGACCGCCGACCGGGTGGTGCTCCTGGCGCACGGTGCGGTGGTCGCCGAAGACACGCCTGGCACACTCCGCGCGGAGCTGGGCGACGGAATCGCCGAAATCGAAGGTCCCGGAGCGGAGCGGCTGGCGCGGGCCCTGCGCGGTCTCGGCTCCGCCCGGGTGGTTTTCCGCACCGGACGCGGGTACCGGGTGGGGATCGCCGGCGAGCGCGAGCCGGTCATCGAGCTCGCCGGTAAGGCGCCGGGGATCGAGCGCTTCGGGCTCCGCCCCACGTCACTGGAGGACGTCTACTTCGCGCGGACCCAGGATGCCGGGGAGGCCGCGGCCCGGTGAGCGGCTGGAGCGCCGTGCACGGGATCGTGGTGCGGGACCTGACCCGTTCCACCCGGCAGACCAGCCGCCTGGTGGGAGGCATAGCCCGGCCGTTCATGTGGCTTCTGCTGGTCGGCACCGGGTTCAACGCGATCACCCGGCTGGAGAGCGGGATTCCCTACCACGCCTACGTGTTCCCGGGCATCGTGATGATGGCCGCTCTCTTCGGCGGCGCGCTGACCGCCGTCTCGACGGTGTACGACCGCGAGTTCGGCATGCTTCGGCTCATGTTGGCGAGCCCCGCCGGGATTCCCGCCGTGCTGGCGGGCCGGGCCCTCGCGGCGACTCTGGTGGGCATGCTGCAGGGAGGCATCGTGCTGGCGGTCGCGCCGCTGGTGCTGGTGCTGGCTCCGTCCCGCTGGCCGGGCGCGGTGGCCGCCCTGGCGGCCGTCACGGCGATGAGCGCGTTGTTCGGCCTGCTCATCGCCGCCCGGCTGCGCTCGGTGGAGAACTTTGCCGGGATCATCAACGTGGTGCTCTTTCCGCTCCTCTTCCTGAGTGGCGCGCTCTATCCCACCGCGGGCCTTCCCCCGGCGCTCCTGCTTCTCGCCCGAGCCAATCCGGTCACCTACGCGGTGGACCTGCTGCGGCACGCGCTCGGCCAGCCGGCCGAGCGCGCTATGTCCGTGGACCTCATCGTGGTGATCGGCTCGACCGTGCTCGCGTTCCTGGTGACGGCGCTCCTCTTCGACCCCGAGCAGCGCCTGGCCGGCGGCGGGGGGCGGGGCACTACTCCGGCTGCGGTTCCCCATAGAGGAAGTCGTCCGTGATCACCAGGTCGTGCGTGCCCCCGTCGCTCAGGTCGTCGGTGGTGGCGCCGAGCGCCGCCTCTCCGGAGCTCACCTCCACCCGGGCGACCAGGGGCCGGTCGTACACGACGCCGACGAACGAATGTCCCGCGGCATCGCTGCGCACCGGCGCGAGGTACCGGCCGAGGTTCTTGCCGTCCGCCGCGTAGAGGGTGATGGACGCGGCGCCCGCCCGGTCGATGTCGGAGAAGATGATGCCGAACCCGTTCACCAGCGCGGGGGTCGTGGAGCCGGGCACCTGGAACGTCACCGTCATCCGGGGACTGCCGATGGACATGAACGTCCGGATCTTGCTGAAGCTCTCGAACTCGTCGGCATAACCCTGATTGAGGTCGCCGAAGTCGTTGTCGCTCACCCGCAGGCCGATGCCGTCCGTGGTGGTGAGGAGGCCGGCGTTGTTGAAAAAGTCGATCGGGAAGTCATCGGTGTTGGTCCGGTCCGCGGGAACCCCGTCCCACCGGATCTCCCGGCGTCCGCCCGGCTGCGGGCCGGCGCCGCCACTGTTGGCCGGATCGCCCGCCAACGCCTGGAAGTCCGCCAGCGCGACGGCGAGATCGCCGCTCGCCTCGATCACCCGCAGTGGCTCGTCGATGGGCACCTCCCCGCCCGGCCCTGCCGTATCGTCCGAATCGCAAGCCGTCAGCGCGACGGAAAGACCCACAAGCGCCAGGATGCTCCTGCCGTACCGCATGTGCCCCTCCCTGAAGATGGTTCTCCATGTTCCGTGCCTTCGTTCAGGGATGCGCGTCAGGGGAGCGCTGCCGGACATGCGGCGTCGAAGGGAAGGCGGGTCTACCGGCAGCTCGTGCTGCCCGATCGTGACGGAGGGAAAGGCGGGCGAAAACCCTGTGGGGATTACTTGCAGGCCGGCCGGGAGGGCAGACGGGTGAGCTCGACGCGCTGCGCCACGCGGGAACGCACCGGCTGCCGGATCCGGCCGCCGGAGGGAATGGTCGCTTCGGTGGTGATGTCTCGGGTGCGCCGGACCAGCCCCAACCTGGGCGACCAGAAGATGTCGCCCTGCTCGACCGTCGTTTGGCGCACCGGTATCGGGGTGGTGTCGCCGCGGGGAACCACTTCGCGAGTCTCGCCTCGTGCCTCGAGGCGGAAGTGGAGAAGGGGCCGGCCCGCTGCCACCGTGTCCTGAAGGCGCGACACCTCGAGCCCCGCGTCCTTCCACGATTCTCCGACTTCGAGGGGCTTGGTCGGCAGCGGCGGGAGGAGGTCCCGGGCGGCGCCGGAGAGGTCCGCAACCTCGGCGACTTCCTCGGGGAGAAACGGGCGGCCGATCTCGACATAGCCCCCCGCCGGCCGCAGGAGGCCCCGGTAGCGGCCACCGATCAGCCCGTCGGTGTCGGCGGCGACTTCGCTCTCGCCCGAGCGCCGGCGCAGTGACAGAGAGTCGTACCAGCTCTCCAGCACTACGCCCCCGCTGCTGTCACGCGCGCGAAAACTCCAAATGCCGTCCCGCTCGGCTGTCGCCTTCACCGCGCCTCGCGCCGTTTCGGTCTCGATGTCGCTCCGGGAGGTCTCGGCGAAGCGGGCACAGTGCAGGTGAACGGCGGCGTAGGCGGGAGATGCGGGGGCCGTCGACTGGGCGTACATCGCGGGGCCACTCGGAAGCGTCAAGGCCAATGTTGTCATCCTGACCCCGAGCGCAGAGCGGGGGAAGGAGACGAAGCGCCGCCATGCCTCCTTCGCTGCGCTCAGGATGACATGAGGACATCCCACCCCGGTCTTACGCCTCACTCATGAACGGATAGCGATAGTCCTTCGGCGGGGCGAAGGTCTCTTTGATCGCGCGGGGCGACACCCAGCGCAGCAGGTTGAGCACCGAGCCCGCCTTGTCGTTGGTGCCGCTGGCCCGGCCGCCGCCGAACGGCTGCTGGCCCACCACCGCGCCGGTCGGCTTGTCGTTGATGTAGTAGTTCCCCGCCGCATAGCGCAGCGCCCGGTCCGCCTCGGCGACCGCCGCGCGGTCCTGCGCGAAGACCGCGCCGGTGAGCGCGTAGGGTCCGGTCCGGTCCACCAGCGCGAGTGTCTCGGTCCACTTGGCCGCGGGATAGACGTGCACCGTCAGTACCGGGCCGAAGATCTCTTCACACATAGTCTGGTAGCCCGGGTCGTCCGCCTGGAGCAGGGTGGGCTCCACGAACCAGCCAACCGAGTCGTCGGTGCCGCCGCCGGCGACGATCCGGACACCGGCGGCGTTCTTGGCCCGCTCCAGGTGACCCTTGATGCGCTCGAAGGCGCGCCGGTCGATCACCGCCCCCATGAAGTTGCGGAAGTCGGCCACGTCTCCCATCCGGAGGTCACCGATCATGGCGGTCACCCGGTCGCGCACCTCGGGCCAGAGCGTATCGGGGATGTACGCGCGGGACGCGGCGCTGCACTTCTGGCCCTGGTACTCGTACGCGCCCCGGACCATACCGACCGCGAGCGCCTCGGCGTCCGCGCTGGCATGCGCGACGATGAAGTCCTTGCCGCCGGTCTCACCCACGATTCGGGGGTACCCGGCGTACTGGGCGAGATTTTCGCCGACGGCTCTCCAGAGACTCTGGAAGACCGGCGTCGAGCCGGTGAAATGGATTCCCGCGAGATGGCGGTGGGCCAGCAGGGCCTGGCTCACCGCGATCGAGTCGCCCGGCAGGAAGTTGATGACGCCCGGCGGGAGACCGGCCTCCTGCAGCAGCCGGAAGAAATGCCAGTTGCTGAGCGACGCCGTGGCCGAGGGCTTCCAGACCACCGCGTTGCCCATGAGGGCGGGCGCGGTCGGCAGGTTGCCGCCGATCGCGGTGAAGTTGAACGGGGTGATGGCGTAGACGAATCCCTCCAGCGGGCGGTGGTCCATCCGGTTCCACACCCCGGGCGAGGACTTCGGCTGCTCCCGATAGATCCGCTCGGCGAAGTGCACGTTGTACCGAAGGAAGTCGATCAGCTCGCAGGCACTGTCGATCTCGGCCTGGTAGGCGGTCTTGCTCTGACCCAGCATGGTCGCGGCGTTGAGCAACTGCCGGTGCTCCGTGGCGAGTAGATCGGCCGCCTTGAGGAACACCGCCGCCCGGTCCTCGAAGCGCCAGTGCCCCCAGTCGCGCTGCGCCTCGACCGCCGCCCTGGTCGCCGCCTCGATCGTGGCCCGGTCGGCCTGGTGAACCTTGGCCAGCACCCGCCGGTGGCAGTGTGGAGAGACCACGTCGTGGGTGTCGCCGGTTCGCACTTCCCGCCCCGCCACGACGGCCGGGATCTCGATCTGCTGCGCGCCGACCGCGCCGAGCGCCGCCTTGAGTGCCGCCCGCTCCGAGGACCCGGGGGCGTAGCTCAGCACCGGCTCATTGCGAGGGTGGGGGATGTTGAAGAGACCACTCATGAGAAGCCCCGGTGAGGAAAGCGGTAAGCTAACCCGTCGCCGCTGGAGGCGCCCGGCGTTAATTTCGGGGCAGGTGACGTTCCCGACCTGCACTTCGAGGCCCGCAATGATCCGTGGCTCCGCCGCGCTGGGACTGGTCCTGGCGCTCGCATCCTGCCGGTCCTACGACTATCACTCGCGCATCTCCCACACGGGCGGACTGGTGCCGGCCGAGCAATTCGCCCGCTATGGCCGGGAGCAGGCCCAGGCTGCCGCGATCGCCCGCCGGTTCGCCGAGGCGCGCCAGGGCAGCTCGGCCGCCGCTCGAACAGACAGCGCGCTGGCGTATGCCCGAAGCCAGCCCGACGTCAGCGGCGCGGTGGCCGACCCGCTGAGCTACCGCCTCACGGTGGACTTCAAGAGCGGCTGGCGGCTGGGAGTCGTTCCCCTGGGTGACTGAGGGACCTCGAGCGGAGGAGCGCCAAGGCGCGTGAGCCACTACCGTCAGGTGACCACCACACTCCCTGATCGGGATGCAGCCCACCGGCTCGGTGGACGGCTGGTGGAGGAGCGGCTCGCCGCATGCGCCCAGGTTGTCGGGCCGGTGTCGAGCACCTATCGGTGGCAGGGCGAAGTGGAAACGGCCTCCGAATGGTACTGTCACCTCAAGACTACCGCCGCGCGAGTGCCCGCCCTGATCTCCCGGGTCAGGGAGCTGCATCCCTACCAGACGCCGGAGATCATCGCGGTGGCGGTAGCGGAGGGGGATGCGCGGTATCTCAAGTGGATCGAAGAGTCGGTGGGATGAGAGGGCGGGCTCTTCCGCCGGGCCCCTTCCGCTCAGATATTTCTGCAGCCGTGCCTGACGTCACCACCCTCTCTTCCATCCGGCTCCGCCCGTCATGACCAGTCGCGCGCGACTCGTAACCGTTCTGGTGATAGTCGGATTCATCGCCTTTCTGGTCTACTCGACCCTCGAGGTCCAGCGGGTCGAGTGCACCGTAGCCGTGAACTTCCAGGGCGAGCGGCGGAGCGCCACCGCCTCGGGCGCGACCGAGGAGTCGGCGGCCGAACAGGCGCAGACGGCCGCCTGCGGCCCCTTGGTGCAGGGCATGGACGAGAGCATCGCCTGCTCGCGGCGGCCGACGACCGCGCGCCAGTGCCGCAGGCTCTGACCTCGTTCTGGCGATCCTAACCCTGGTGACCGCACAGCCGTCGTGCCGTGAGTGGTCACGCCTGGCGCTCTGGCTGGTCCATGCCCAGCAGCTTCTCCAGCTCGGGCATCTGGGTCGCTCCCACCAGGCGGCGGCTCTCGCGGCCATGCTCGAACACGATGAGCGTGGGAATTCCTCGGATACCCAAGCGCGACGGTGTCGCCGGGTGGGCGTCGGTGTCCAGTTTCAACACCAGAACATCGCCCATGTGCCGCCGGGCGACCTCATCCAGCACCGGCGCCATCATCTTGCAGGGGCCACACCAGTCGGCGTGGAAGTCCACCAGCACCGGTACACTCGAGCCCGCGATTATCTTTTCGAAATCGGCGTCGGTCACGTGCAGGGGACGGTCCAGCTTAATCGGCCGCCCGCACTGGGCGCACTTGGGGCCCGCGGAGAGGCGCGCCAGGTCCACCCGGTTGGCCGTGCCGCAGAAGGGGCAGCTCACCACTACCGGCCGGCTGGTTTGGGTCGCATTCGCCATTGGTCCACCTCCTTCGCTGGCTGGGTGCCTGCCGTCCCCGGTCAAGCTAACGAAAAGTGCTCCGGCGCGGCGCCAGTCTTCGCTCCACAGAGGAACACCCGAGGTGGCACCAGTGTTGCGTAAGTGGGTGCCGTCTCCCATATCGGCAGGGAATCAATGGGCGAGATCATCATCCGAGAAATGGAACAGGACGGCGATTTTGCGGCCTGGTACTCCGAGCTCATCGAGCAGGAGGAGGAGGCGGCCGGCCGGAGCGGCGGCGCCGAAGAACGTTACCTCATGCTCAGCAATGAGATCGGTGACTGGATCGGCGGCCTGCGCTACTGGTTGCGCGGCGGCGTTGCCCACCTGGTAGATGTAGTGGTGCTGCCTCAGGAGCGGCACCGCGGCCACGCCCACCGACTGCTCGCCGCCTTCGAGGAGCGGGCGGTAGACGGAGGTGCCCATCTGGCAGAATTCTGGACTGATGACGACCGCTCGGAGGGACTGCTGGCTGCCCTGGGCTGGGATCCGATCTTCCGCCGGGAGAATTACATCGGTCAGCAGGCCTGGGCTTTGATGGAGAAACGGCTGGCCGTTCCCGGCTGAGCCTCAGTCTCACCCGTTGGCGTTCACCGGACCAGCCCCACTATCTTACAGGGCTGGTCCGGTCTGCATTTTCGAGGGCTAACCGCTGTCCTGGGATACTCATGGGCATCATTACCGACCCCGCGCGCGAACTCGAATCCAAAGTGGAAGTCCTGAGAGACCTCGAGGGCCGGGTGGGGGAGCTCATGGAGCTGCATGAGCGGAAACGGGATTTGTGGTATCCGTCCGACCTCCTGGGCCCCGACCCCGACACCGACCCCGACGAGTTCCAGGCGCAACTCCGGGCCCAAGCCAAGGGAATTCCGGACCACGCGCGGGCCGCCCTCGCGCTCAATCTGTTGACCGAGGAAGGGCTGCCGCATTTCCACCGCCTGCTCGCGGTCTATCTGGGCGACGAGAGCCACTGGCGTCTGTGGAACAACCTGTGGACCGCCGAAGAGGACCGGCACGGCCAGGTGCTGCACGACTACGTCCGGGATACCCGGCTCTTCGACCAGCGGAAGATCGAGGAGATGCAGTTCGAGTACCTGCGGCGGGGCTTCCATCCCGACTGGGACCGCGACCCCTACCGGGTCTTTGCCTACACCACCGTGCAGGAGCGCGCCACCCAGTTCTCCCACAGCGAAACCGGAAAAGTCATCGGTGCGTACGAGCCCCGGCTCGCCGAGGTGCTGAGCCAGGTGGCCAAGGACGAGGCCCGGCACTACGCCTTCTACCGCACCGTCTTCGAGGAGATCCTCAAGCGCGATCCCGACCAGGCGCTCCACTCGGCGTCGTTCATTCTGCCGGCGATCGACATGCCCGGAATCACGATTCCAGGATTCAAGGACCTCGCCGAGGTGATCCGCCGTTCCGGGATTTACGGTCCCCGGGACTATCTGCGGATCGTGCAGGAGCAGATCCGCTACTGGAAGATCGACAGCCTCGGTGGGTTGGGCGAGCTGGGCCGGAAGGCCCAGGAGAAGATCATGGAGATCCCCGGCCGCCTGCGGCGAATCGCGGACCTGATGGAGACCCGGACCCGAGCGAAGACCTTCAGCTTCGAGGTCGTGTTCAACCGCGAATTCGCGATGGAATGAGGCTGCACCGTGTCGGGCCGGCCCTCGCGCTGGTCTGCCTGGTCGCGGGGTGCGGCAACAAAGACCGGCCGCGTGACGCGCCCGAGCAGCCGAAGTCGAACCTGCCGGCCGACCAGATGGACGCCGAGGCACTGGGCCAGGAAGTGCTCGACCTGGTGGACCGCGCGGTGGATTACCGGGGCTCGCATCGTGGCCGGCCCGCGTCCTCCCTCCGTCAGATCGGCGTAGACAGTCTCACTCCCGCGACCGCGCGTCACCTCCTCAACGTCAATCGAGAGCCCGTGGTCACCGTGCAGTTTCGCAAAGTGGATGGGCGCCAGATCACCTCCTGCCGGGGCGACAGCAACATCCTCGAAGAAGCTTCCATCAACGCCGGCCGGTTCACGCTGATGTGCACCGCCCGCTCCGGGGCCCAGCGACCGATCCAGGTCGGCGGCCCGGCGCGCTAGTTCCGGCTCCCGCCGCCCGCCGTGCATCTCACGCTCGACATGGTAGCCCGGGGCATCGTGGTGGTGGCCCTGGCCTTCGCCTCGATCGTCGCCCTGACCCATTGGGCGGTGCGGCGCCGCAAGATCGGGCCGTTCGGCGCGTGGCCCCGGCTGGTCCGGCGGCTGAGCGACCCGGTGATCCTGCCGATGGAACGCCGGGTGATCCGGTTCGGCGGCAGTCCCCAGGACGCGCCGCTCTGGCTGCTGGGGGTGGTGATCCTCGGCGGCCTCCTGCTGCTGAGCTTCGTCAACTGGCTGCTGGGAATGGCGGGGACCGTCACCGCGCTGGCGAGCGCGCGCCCCAGGGACTGGGTCAGACTGCTGGTGAGCTGGGCCTTTACCCTGGTGATGGGCGCGATCTTCATCCGGGTGATCGCGTCCTGGTTCGGGATCTCCGAGTACCGCCGCTGGATGCGTCCGCTGGTGTTGCTCACCGACTGGATCATCCAGCCGATCCGCCGCCGTCTCCCGCCTAGCGGGATGATCGATTTCAGCCCGATGCTGGCCTGGCTGCTGCTCTGGCTGGCCAGAGGTCTAGTGGTCGGCATGCTGTGAACCGGCAGGCCAATCCCCCTTGTCGCCGCTTCCAATCCCGTTACTTTCCAGGAGTACGACAATCGAATCCGTGGCGATTTGCGCTGCTTGCGGCCACGTTAAACAATCGCTAAAACGCTTGCCCCGTGGCGCTTTAGCCCGGGGATTTTTTTTGTAGGAGGCACTCTGTCGGCCGTGGCGTCACCCACCCCCTCCACCAGCGCCTCGAGCCGCACCCGGGCCCAGCGGCTCGCCCTGCTCCAGCCGCTCCTGGCGCGCCGGATTCTGCTGCTGGACGGCGCCATGGGGACGATGATCCAGACCTACAGCCTGGAGGAGCGCGACTATCGGGGCGACCGCTTCGCCGGCTGGTCCCGCGAGCTCAAAGGCAACAGCGACCTCCTCTCGATCACCCAGCCGGAGGTGATCCGCGCCATCCACGCCGCTTACCTCGACGCCGGCGCGGACATCATCGAGACCAACTCGTTTACCAGCACCGCGAGCTCGCAGGCGGACTACGGACTCGAGGCGCTGGTCTACGAGCTGAACCAGGCCTCGGCCGCGCTGGCGCGCTCGGTCGCCGACGAGTACGAGCTCAAGGACCCCGAGAGCCCGCGGTTCGTGGCGGGAGTGCTCGGCCCCACCAACCGCACCGCCTCGCTCTCCCCCGACGTCAACGATCCCGGCTTCCGCAACATCGAGTTCGACGACCTGGTGGCGACCTACAGCGAGGCCACGCGCGGCCTGCTGGACGGCGGAGCCGATCTGCTGCTGATCGAGACCATCTTCGACACGCTCAACGCCAAGGCCGCTATCTTCGCGGTCGAGTCGGTCTTCGACGCGATGGCGACCCGGGTGCCGGTGATGATCTCCGGCACGATCACCGATGCATCCGGCCGCACCCTGTCCGGCCAGACCACCGAGGCGTTCTGGCACTCGGTGGCCCACGCCAAGCCGCTCAGCGTGGGCTTCAACTGCGCGCTCGGCCCCTCGGCGCTGCGGCAGTACGTACAGGAGCTCTCCCGGGTGGCGCCGGTGCTGGTGAGCACCCACCCCAACGCCGGCTTGCCCAACGAATTCGGGCAGTACGACGAGACCCCGGAATCGATGGCCGCGGTGCTCCGGGAGTTCGCCGAGCACGGGCTGGTGAACTTTATCGGGGGGTGCTGCGGAACCACGCCGGCGCACATCCGCGCCTTCGCGGACGCGGTGCGGGGGCTGCCGCCCCGGCGTCCCCCATCCCCACCGGCCCATCTGCGGCTCAGCGGGCTGGAGCCGATCACCATTCGCCCGGAGAGCATCTTCGTGAACGTGGGCGAGCGCACCAACGTCACCGGATCGCGCAAGTTCGCGAAGCTGGTCCTGGGAGGTGAGTACGACGCGGGGCTGGAGATCGCCCGCCAGCAGGTGGAGAGCGGCGCCCAGATGCTCGACGTCAACATGGACGAGGGCATGCTCGACTCCCGCCTGGCGATGAAGACCTTTCTCCAGCTCATGGCCTCGGAGCCGGACATCAGCCGGGTACCGGTGGTGATCGACTCCTCCAAGTGGTCGGTGATCGAGGCCGGGCTCAAGTGCGTCCAGGGCAAGAGTGTGGTCAACTCGATCAGCCTGAAGGAGGGCGAGGAGGAGTTCGTCCGCCAGGCGACGCTGGTGCGGCGCTACGGCGCGGCGGTGATCGTGATGGCGTTCGACGAGTCGGGCCAGGCCGACAGCGTCGAACGCAAGGTGGGCATCTGCCGCCGCGCCTACCGGATCCTCACCGAGCGGGTGGGCTTCCCGCCGGAGGACATCATCTTCGATCCCAACGTCTTCGCTATCGCCACCGGGATCGAGGAGCACAGTGACTACGCCCTCGGGTACATCGAGGCCACCCGCCGGATCAAGGCGGAGCTGCCGCACGTCCTGGTGAGCGGCGGCGTGAGCAACGTCTCCTTCGCGTTCCGGGGCAACGATCCGGTGCGCGAGGCGATCCATGCGGTGTTCCTCTACCACGCCATCGCGGCCGGGATGGACATGGGGATCGTGAATGCCGGCGCGCTGCCGATCTACGCCGACATCCCGCCGGCGTTGCTCGAGCGGGTCGAGGACGTGGTGCTGAACCGGCGGCCTGACGCGACCGACCGCCTGCTCGAGGTCGCCGATTCGGTGAAGGGCCAGGCGGCCACCCGGACGACCGACCTCTCCTGGCGGGACCAGCCGGTGGCCGATCGGTTGGCCCACGCGCTGGTGGAAGGCATCGCGGACTACGTCGTGGAGGACACCGAGGAAGCGCGCCGTCAGGCCGCCCGGCCGATCGAAGTGATCGAGGGGCCGCTGATGGCCGGCATGAGCATCGTCGGCGACCTGTTCGGCGCCGGCAAGATGTTCCTGCCACAGGTCGTGAAGAGCGCGCGGGTGATGAAGCGGGCGGTCGCGCATCTGGTGCCGTACATCGAGGCCGAGCGGGACCAGACGGCCGGCGCCCGCAACAACGGCAAGGTGCTGCTCGCCACCGTGAAAGGCGACGTGCACGACATCGGCAAGAACATCGTCGGCGTCGTGCTGCAATGCAACAACTACGAGGTGATCGATCTCGGCGTGATGGTGCCCTCCGCGCGAATCCTGGAGACGGCGCGGCGCGAGGGGGTCGATCTGATTGGCCTGAGCGGGCTCATCACTCCCTCGCTGGAGGAGATGAGCTTCGTGGCGAGCGAGATGCAGCGTGAGGGGTTCGACCTCCCGCTTCTCATCGGCGGCGCGACCACGTCACGGACCCACACCGCGGTGAAGATCGAGCCCAACTACCACGGGGCCACGGTTCACGTGCTCGACGCGTCGCGGGCGGTCGGGGTGGCCGGCAGCCTGCTGAGCTCGAGTCTCCGGGGCAACTTCGTGCGCGACGTGCGCAGCGAGTACCAGCAGATCCGCGAGCAGCGGGCCGGCCGGGGGCCATCGGAGCGCCATGTCCCCGTCGCCGCGGCCCGGGGGAACCGTCTCAAGATCGATTGGTCGGTCGCCAACCCGCCGACTCCTTGCGCCCCGGGTATTCAGGTGCTCGAAGATTACCCCCTGGCCGAGCTGGTGGACCGGATCGACTGGACCCCGTTCTTTCAGACCTGGGAGCTGGCGGGACACTACCCCGCGATCCTGGAGGATCCGACCGTGGGTCCGGCGGCGCGGAGTCTCTACAGCGATGCCCGCGGCCTGCTCGACCGGATCGCGCGCGAGCGACTGCTGACGGCCCGGGGCGTCTTCGGCCTCTTTCCGGCGGCGGCGGTGGGAGACGACATCGAGCTCTACGCCTCGGATGACCGGACCGACCGGATCGCCACCATCCACACCCTGCGGCAGCAGATGGCGAAGCCGCCAGGGCGGCCCAACCTGGCACTGGCCGACTACGTGGCTCCCCGGGAGGCCGGCGTACTAGACCATGTCGGCGCCTTTGCCGTCACCGCCGGCATCGGGGTGGACGCACTGGTGAAGCAGTTCCAAGCCCAGCATGACGACTACAACGCGATCCTGACCAAGGCACTGGCCGACCGGCTGGCCGAGGCGTTCGCCGAGCGGCTGCACGAGCGGGTCCGCCGGGAGTTCTGGGGCTACGCCCGATCGGAGACGCTGGACAACACCGAGCTGATCCGGGAGGCCTATCAGGGAATTCGTCCCGCGCCGGGGTATCCCGCCTGCCCCGACCACACCGAGAAGGGCGCGCTCTTCGAGCTGTTGGACGTCGAGCGGCGGGTGGGCATCTCGCTGACCGAAAGCTTCGCGATGACCCCGACGGCCGCCGTCAGCGGGTACTACTTCTGGCATCCCGACGCGCGGTACTTCGGGGTGGGTAAGATCGGCCGCGACCAGGTGGAGGACTACGCCGAGCGGAAGGGTATGACGGTGGCGGAGGCAGAGCGGTGGCTGGCCCCGAACCTGAATTATGAACGAACCTGAGCATGTCGAAGTAATGTCACGAGTGTCATCCTGAGCGAAGCGAAGGAGGCATGACCTGATTGATGGCTCCTTCGCTTCGCTCAGGATGACACCTATGACACCTTGCAGCGTGACTACTCGATAACATGGCTACCCTCCGAGATCTCATCACCGACTCCCGCGTCCACCTCCTGGACGGCGCGATGGGCACGATGCTGTACAACCGCGGGGTGTTCGTCAACGTCTGTTACGACGAGCTGACCCTCAAGCAACCCGGCCTGGTGCAGGAGGTTCACGAGGCGTACGTGCGGGCCGGAGCCGGCATCATCGAGACCAACACTTTCGGCGCCAACCCGGTCAAGCTCTCGGCCTTTGGGCTGGAAGAGCAGACCGAGGAGATCAACCGCGCCGCCGCCGGATTGGCGCACCGGGCCGCCCGCGGCCGGGCCCAGGTAGTGGGTGCGATCGGGCCGCTGGGCATCAGGATCGAGCCCTGGGGCCCGACCGCGAAGAGCGAGGCCCTAGCCCACTTCACCCGGCAGACACGCGGGCTGGCGGAGGGCGGCGTGGACGGTTTCATCCTCGAGACCTTCAGCGACCTGGAGGAGATTCACGCCGCGTTGGAGGCTGCGCGGGCCGCGGCTCCGGAGCTGCCCGTGATCGCCCAGATGACCGTGGGGGAGGATGGGAACACCTCCTACGGCACCCCGGTGGAGACGATCGCCGCCCGGCTGGTCGAATGGGGCGCCGACGTGGTCGGCCTCAACTGCTCGGTGGGCCCCGCTCCTATGCTGGAGGCCATCGAGCGCATGGCCGAGGTTACCGCCACTCCGCTGTCGGCTCAGCCGAACGCCGGCCTGCCCCGGGCCGTGGGTGACCGGCGGATCTATCTCGCCAGCCCGGACTACATGGCGCAATACGCCCGCCGACTGATCGCGGGGGGCACACGGTTCATCGGCGGGTGCTGCGGAACGACGCCCGAGCACATCCGCCGGATCAGGGAGTGCATCGCGGACGCCCGGCCCAGGCGGGTCGTGGTGGGCACGCCGCCGATCCCGCCATCGCAGGCGACGGGGGCCCGGCCGGTGTCGCTGGCGGCGCGATCGGAATGGGGCAGGAAGCTCGCTACCGGCGCGTTCCTCCGGAGCGTGGAAATCGTGCCCCCGCGCGGATGGCAACCCACGACCATGCTGGAGCAATGCCGGGCGCTCCGCGCGGCGGGAGTGGACGCGGTCAACCTGGTGGACGGGCCACGCGCACAGAGCCGGATGGGCGTAGTGCCCGCCGCGCTCCTCGTGGAGCGCGAGGTGGGGTTGGAGACCGTGTTCCACTACACCTGCCGCGACCGGAACATGCTCGGCATGTTGAGCGATCTGCTGGGGGCCGCAGGCGGCGGGCTCAGAAACGTGCTGATCGTTACCGGAGACCCGCCGACCGCGGGGCCCTATCCCGACTCCACGGCGGTGTTCGACATCGACAGCATCGGACTCACCAACGTGGTGTGCCGGCTCAATCAGGGGCTCGATCCCGGCGGCACTTCGATCGGCGAGCCCACCCGGTTCGTGATCGGCGTGGCGGCCAACCATGGCGCGGTCGATCGGGAACGGGAGCTCGAGCGCTTCCGCTGGAAGGTGGAGGCAGGGGCGGAGTTTGCCGTCACCCAGCCGGTGTTCGATCCGGATGAGCTGGCCGGCTTCCTCGAGCGGATCGCACCCTGGCGCATCCCGGTCATCGCCGGGATCTGGCCCCTCACCTCACTGCGCAACGCGGAGTTCCTGGCCAATGAAGTGCCCGGCGCCCAGGTGCCCGAATCAGTGCTGGAACGGATGCGGCGGGCGGAAGCGGCCGGAGCGGGTGCAGCTCACGCCGAGGGCATCCGCATTGCGCAGGAAGTTCTCCAGGCGGTGCGAGGGATGGTCCAAGGGGTTCAGGTGAGCGCACCGGGCGGCCGGCCCGAGGTGGCACTGGAGGCACTCGGGCAACCGACGGCCTAGCTCGGGCGGTTGCGCATATTCACCCCGAGTACAACAGCTCGCCGACTACAACAACTCCAGGATTCTCCGGTATCTTGCGTCGGGCCGATCGAACCCGAGGTTGCTCACGTAGACTTTGTCCACCCCCGCCTCCCGCAAGGCTCGAATGCTGCGGGCGCAGATCTCCTCCGGCGACAGTCCCTCCTCGAAGTCACGGGTCACGCCCTCGGCCGGCACCGGGAAGAAGCTCCCGAGCTGTTGCAAGGTCCGGGGGTTGGCGCTCCGGTAGAGAAAGACCCCGAACACTCCCGGGTAAGGAACCCGGCGCTGCCGCGCCTCCGCCATGAACCGTTCCACCCGGTCGAGCGAATGGTGCGAAACGATCTGGGTGAGATAGAACTCCGCCTCGAATTCCGGATCCAGCACGAAGTCCACCTGTTCGGCCGGATTCCGCAGCGGGTTCACCCAGCCGCCCAGGCCGAGGGAGGGCACCCGCCGGCGGAGCCACTGCCGGAGCTGGTAGGCGTGGGGAAAGCACCGGGGCAACCCGCCCGACGCGTCGCCGCCTACCACGGTCAGCGCCTCGAATCCGTGGGACGCCGCCCGCGTGGCGTAGAGCTGGATGTAGTCCAGCGAGTGCTTCGCGGTCAGGAACGGGACGATCCGCCCCGGCGCCAGCTCGCCCGCCAGATTGGCCGTGAGGTGGGAGAGGTTTTCCTCCTCCGCCTGGCCGATGGCGTTGTCGGTGAGAAAGATCAGGGTATCCTGCCGGTCCAGCCGCCGGATCGAGTGGTACATGTCGATCCAGGCATCCACGCTGGCGTCGTAGGACATGCCGCTCCGCGGCGGACGCAGCTCGACCGCGATGAGAGGGCGGTCTTCGGCGAGGCGGCGGACGACGGATGACTGGCCGGGAGTCGGGGCGGTGAACATCCAGTGGCGAAACGTAAGCCCTTTGTCCCTTCGCCGCCGCGCCCGTATCTTGACCGAATACGTTCACTCACGCCGAGAAGGCCGATGACCGACACCGTGTCCGCGGCGACCCCCGCGCTCACCATGCTGTCCGAAGAAGAGAGCATGTTCCGCGACGCGGTCCGGGAGTTTGCCGAGTCGGAGGTGAGGCCGCTGGTCCAAGCGATGGACGAAGCCGCCCGGTTCGAGCCGTCGCTCATTCCACGGTTCTTCGAGCTGGGGCTGATGGGCATCGAGGTGCCCGAGGCCCTCGGCGGCGCGGGGGGCTCCATCTTCTTGGCGGTGCTCGCGATCGAGGAGCTGGCCCGGGTGGACGCCTCCGCGGCCATCTACGTGGACGTCCACAACACCCTGGTCAACAACGCGCTGCTCCGCTGGGGCAACGCCGAGCAGCACGGCCGCCTCTTTCCCCGCCTCACCTCCGGCCTACTGGGCGCGTTCGCGCTCTCCGAGCCGGGCAGCGGCAGCGATGCGTTCGCGCTGGCCACCAAAGCCGAGCGGCGCGGCGACCACTGGGAGCTCACCGGCCGGAAGTTCTGGATCACCAACGGCGCCGAGGCCGGGGCGTTCATCGTCTTCGCCAACACCGATTTCGCCAAGGGCTACAAGGGCATCACCGGCTTCGTCGTGGAGCGCGACTTTCCCGGCTTCTCGGTGGGCAAGAAGGAGAACAAGCTCGGCATCCGGGCCTCCAGCACTACCGAGCTGATCCTGGAGCAGTGCGTCGTGCCCGACGAGAATGTGCTCGGCCCGGTGGGACAGGGATACAAGATCGCAATCGAGACGCTCAACGAGGGGCGGATCGGCATCGGAGCCCAGATGATCGGAGTGGGCAGCGGCGCGCTCGAGGCCGCGACCAACTACGTCAAGGAGCGCAAGCAGTTCGGCAAGGCGGTCGCCGAGTTCCAAGGGGTGCAGTTCCAGCTCGCCCAGATGGCCACCGACCTGGAGGCAGCCCGCCTCATGGTGTACAACGCGGCCCGGCTCAAGGACGCCGGCCACCCGTTCCAGCAGCAGGCGGCAATGGCCAAGCTCTTCAGCTCCCAGGTGGCCGATCGGACGACGTCGAACTGCCTCGAGCTTTTCGGCGGGTACGGTTACTCCAAGGAGTATCCCGCGGAGAAGTATTACCGGGACGCCAAGATCGGCACCATCTACGAAGGCACCAGCAACATGCAGCTTCAGACCATCGCGAAGGGCATGCTGCGGTAGACCTGCGGGATACCGACGCACGAGGGGGGCGCCCGGTAGCGCCCCCCTCGCGTTGCCACGGTCAGGGATCGACGATCCCGCCCTCAGGCGGGCTCATTACTGAGCGGTCGAGTCCGAAGGAAACTGGCCGCTGGTCGTGTCACTCATACCGGACATGCCGGAGGTGTCCACTCCGGTCGCGCTGGTCGTGTCGCTCCAACCCGTCGTGCTGGTATCCTGAGCCGCGGCGCCGGTGGTGTCGGGAGCGGAGCCGTGACCGGTCTCACGACCCCCAAGTCACCGGCCTGGTCCTTGCTCCTAAGTCGGGCCGTCGCGGCCGGTTCGCCGCCGACTGCTGAACCCAGACTCCCGCTTCCTCGGTATAACCCTCTACGGGATCTGGTCTTAAGCTTGACATCGAGGCCTGGACCGAGAGATTCCTGCGGGGCTGCCTCGTGGCGTTCCCGCACTAGCCGTCCGAACCGCCCTACATTCTTGCACGCTGCCAAGTATCGCGTTCACAGGATCGCACTTGCCGCCACTGTCGTTGATTCGTTCGGCCTCGGCCCTGGGCCTGGCTACCGCGCTGCTCATGCCTTCCTCCGCCGTCGCACAGGTGGCGGACGGCGGCCTCGCCTACCGGCTGTCCACCTGGTACGAAGCCACCTCCCATCGCGCGCCTGGCCAGTGGGGGATCGCCGTGGCGGATCAGACCGGTCGCATCCTCTGGAGCGTGAACCCGCACGCGCCGATGGTGCCGGCGTCGACGGTCAAGCTGTTCACTACCGGATTCGCCCGCAGCATGCTCGGAGGCGCCGCGCGGCGCTCCACCAGGGTCGTGGGCATCGGCGGGGTGGATCCGAAGACTGGCGCGTGGGTGGGTAGCTGGGCGCTGGAGTTGAACGGCGACCCGACGCTGGAACGGGCCCAGGGCTCCGGGCCGACGCTGTACGACCTGGCCCTGCAACTGGCCAGCGGCGGCATCAGGAAGCTGACCGGCCCGCTTCTGGTCCAGAGCGCGGACGGTCCGGCCAACGCGATCTATCCCACGGCCTGGTCGAACCGCCATCGCGGCCGCCTGTTCGCGCCGCCGGTCGGGCCCCTCACGCTGCACGAGAACATCGTCTGGCTCACCGTGCGTCCCGGCACCAAGGTGGGCCGGCGGGCCCGCCTGGTGGAAACCGCTCCGGAGGCCATCAGCTCGCTGGTCACCGTCACCGCCACCACCAAAGCGGGCCGCCGTTCGCGACTCGGTCTCAGCCGGCGGAAGGACGGCGGCTGGATCGTGAGCGGCACCATAGGGATCCGGGCCTCCCAGCGGCGGCTCACGGCGGTGGCGTCCGATCCCAAGGTGGTCCTGAACGCGGTGTGGGGCTCTGCGCTGGCTCGCGCTGGAATCTCGTGGAACCGGGCGCCCTACATCGGCGCGCCGCCCGAAGGATCGCTCCAGATCCTGGCCGAAGTGGCATCCGCCCCACTCGATTCTCTGGCCAGCGAGATCAACCGCCGGAGTCTCAACCTCGGCGCCGAGCTGCTGTTGCAGTGGGCGGGTGGCCGCGACCGAGCGCCGGAGCGCCTCACCCAGCACGTGCGCGACGTGATCGGCTCCAGCGAGGGCGTGTACCTCACCGACGGGAGCGGCCTCTCCTACGACGACCGGGTCGCGCCGTCGGCGTTCATCTCCTATCTCGCGAAGTTCCCGGCGACGGCCGCGGGACAGAACTTTCCCCAGCTCCTGCCCGCCAACGGCACCGGCACGCTGCGGCGCCTCAACAGCGGATTCCCCGGGGAGGGAGTAGTGCGGGCCAAGACGGGAACTCTGGGCCAGGTGTCGACCGTGGTGGGCTACCTGGGCGGCGCGGATGGGGTGCTCCTGGTCTCGCTCATGTACAACGGGCCCCGGCCGTGGGCGGCACGGCAGGCCCAGTGGAAGCTCTTCCGCGACCTGGGCGCGGATGGCGTCGTTATCCCCACCGACAGCACGCCGGCCCCGCCAGTACAGATGGGCGGTGACAGCGTCGCCGTGGCGACCGGCGGCATCAGCCGCTGAGCTCTGAGCTGGTTGAGATGTAGCAGGCCGCGGGCGGGCGCCCGCGGCCTTTGTGTTATGTCTTGCGGGCGCTGGCAGCCAGAAGTACCACGCCGCTCACCAGCGCGAGGCCGGCGAGCAGCGGAGGAATGGGGACTGTCTTCTTGTCATCGGCCGTCGCCTCGATCGGACCGACGTCGAGCACCTTTTCCCTCTTGGTGAAGGAAAACCCGCCCAGGGCGAACCCCGCGACCCCGAGCGCGATCAGGATGATGCCGATGATCGTTCCTGGCTTCATACCGGGCGGCGTCCCTGGATCACGCGAATGAGAATGATCGCGAGCGCCACGACCAGCAGGATGTGAATGAAGCCACCCATCGTGTAGGACGACACCATACCCAGCAGCCACAGCACCAGCAGGATCACGAAGATCGTCCAGAGCATACCGGCCTCCCGGGCGGGTGAGTGCCGCGACGGCCGCCTCGTGCGACCGGTTCGCGAATGACCGTCAAGAGCTGGACCGGCATGAGCCGGCGCGCATATCATAGCGCGAGGCCAGGTTGCCCGCCGTGATCACCCTCACCCGCCG
>JACCRH010000023.1 GCA_013813675.1 Gemmatimonadales bacterium | reverse complement strand
AAGGAGGTCCCTCGCTGCGTTCGGGATGAGGTACGCGCTGTCGCCTGGAGTTTCTCCCGGAGGCAGGCCCCTAAAGCCCCAGCAAGTCCGCCAGCGCCCGGTCCACCACTTCCGACGTCTTCCCATCGATAATCTTCCGCAGCAGATCCACCGCCTCCAGTGGCAGGCTGTCGGGGTGCACCCGGTCCCGGTCGTAGCGGACCACGTGGCCCAGCGGAATCGGCGCCACCCGGGGCTCGTCCTCCTCGTCGTCCTCTTCGTCCGACTCCTCCAGCGACGCCTCGTATGACGAGCCTGGCACGCTCGCGGCCCAGGGCTCTTCCGGATCGTCGTCCTCTTCGTCGGGCAAGGGCACCATCGCATAGAGCTGACACTGCACGCCGGGTGGGGCGGCGCGTGCCACCAGCACCACCTGCACCGGCTCGTCGAAGATCCCGTACTCGTCGATCTGGGTCCACGCTTCGGGCGGCATGACCGAGCGCGCCACGAGCCGGCCGTTGCGGTAGCTCGCCATGCAGACCATGCCGTCGGGTATGCGCTGGTCCTCGACCAGGCCGACGGTGAGCTGTACCGGGTTCTCGGTCGCGGCGATCGCCGCCGGTGTCGGCGGGCCGCTGTCGGCTTCTGGTTCGGTCGGTTCAGTCGTCATGCAGAATCAGTAGAGTGGTCGGGCGCGAGGGGCAAGTTGAGCCGAACCCGTCTCACTCAGGTAGCAGGACCTCGCCGTGGTCGCCGATGCGTGCGCCCGAGTCGCCGAAGTCGTCCCGCGACAGCGTACGGACGAGATCGAGCACCTCGTGGCCGGAATCGGGCGCGGGTCCGCTCCGCGGCAGTTGGACCATGGGAACGAATCGCAGCCGGCGCCAGGAGAGGTCCGCACCGGCCTCGAGCTGGAGCACGCCGGTCAGACCGAGGGGGCCGGACAGGTTGAAGCCGCGGTAGGTGAGAAAATTGCCCAGGGAATAGACGATCGGCTTCCCCCGGTAGAGCTCGATCCCGCGGAGCACGTGCGGCCCGTGGCCGATGACCGCGTCCGCACCCGCGTCGATCACCGCGTGGGTCCAGGTCCGGAGGTCACCCCGCGGCTCCCGGCCCAGCGACTCGGCGGCCTCGGGGACATGGAGTGCTTTCGCCCCCTCGGCGCCGCCATGAAAGGTGACCAGGAGGAGATCCACCAGGGTCCGGACCGAGTCCACCACCGCCGCGCTGCGCGCGATGTCCAGCAGGTCGTAGGCATAGGGGTAGGTGGTGAAGCCGAGCAGCCCGACCGTAGTGAGGCTGTCTCCCTTCCGTATCGTGTCCACCGCGATACTGCCCAGTGGACCGTAGGTCCGAAGGCCAAGCGAGTCGAGGATGCGTTCGGTGGTATTCCTCGCCTCGTCGCCGAAATCGTTGGCGTGGTTGTTGGCGAGATTGAGGTGGGTGAACCCGGCCTCGGCCAGACGGGGAGCCAGCGCGGTCGGGGTGAGGAAGGCGTAGCACAGCCGGGCTTCCCGCTTGGCCGCGACCGGCTTCGGCTCCGGCTTCGGTGGGGCCGTGTCGGCCAGGGTCACGTGCTTTCCCTCGCGCCCGCATTTGTACGTGGTGCCGCTGTCGCCCAGCACCCCTTCGAAGTTGCCGACGACGAGGTCGCCGGAGAGGGCATCGCGCGCGGCGTCGAAGAGCCCCCGTCCGGCTTCAGGAGGCACGCCGTCCGGAAACGTCAGAGTCCCCAGGTTGATGTCACCGGTGAAGGCAAGGCGAACCGGGGCCAGAATTCTGGGAAGCGGAGGCAGGTCGGCAGGCGGGGAGACGGGCTCGACCAGGGGTGAGGCTGCCGTATCCGGCGCGGCGACTGGCGCGGGTGGAGCTGGGGGTGCCTTGGAGCACGCCGCGAGCGCCGACAGCACGAGCGCCAGGCGGGCGTGGGCGATCAGGCGGATGAGCCGGTCCCTCGCTCGCGACCCGCGACCTCGCGCAGGCGCTCGAGACTCCGCTTCGCTCCCACGACCTCGAGCAATTCGTTCACCGGCTCCGAGACCGTGGAGCCGGTGAGCGCAACGCGGATCGGCTGCATCGCGTCGCCCAGCTTCATCCCATTGGACTCCGCCATCACCTTGAGCGACGCCAGCAGCCGCTCCGCGGTCCAGGCGCCGTTGCCCAGGGGCTCGAGGGCATCGGCCGCCCGCGCCAGGTTGGAGTAGAAGGCCGACCCCATCTTTCCGATGAGCGCCCGGCCCTTCTCGTCGAGCTCCGACCGCGAGGGATCGAGCCGCACCGCCACCCGATTGGCGACCTGCAGGATGGTTCTCGCGCGTGCCTTCACCGCGTCGATCAGCGGCCGAAGGTCCCGGCCGTCATCGGAGAGACCGATCTGCTCCAGCCGTCTCCGGACCTCGGCAACCAGCTCGTCCGCCGGAAGCGCGCTCAGGTACTGGCCGTTCATCCACTCCAGCTTGGCGGCGTCGAACACCGCCGCCTTCTTCTGGATGCCTTCCAGGGTGAACAGCGCGATTATCTCGTCCGGCGGCAGGACCTCGCGGTCGCCGCCCGGGGACCAGCCGAGCAGTGCCAGAAAGTTTCGCATCGCGGGAGCGAGAATGCCCTGGTCCTGGTAATCGCCGACCGCCGTGGCCCCGTGCCGCTTGGAGAGCTTCTTGCCGTCCGGGCCCAGGATCATGGGCACATGGGCGAACACCGGGAGCTGGTGACCCAGTGCCCGATAGAGCGCGATCTGCTTCGGCGTGTTGGAGATGTGGTCGTCACCGCGGATCACATGGGTGATGGCCATCGCGATGTCGTCGCTCACCACGGCCATGTTGTAGATGGCGGAATCGTCGCTCCGCAGGATCACGAAATCGTCGAGATCCCGACCCTGAAAACTGATCCGCCCGTGCACCGCGTCGTCCCAGGCGATCTCCTTGTCGTCCACCAGGAACCGGATGGTCGACGGCATGCCGGCGGCCCCGCGGCGCTCCACCTCCTCGCGCGGCAGCCGGAAACACCGCCGGTCGTAGCGAAAGGCCTGGCCCACCTTCTCGGCGGCCGCCCGCTGGGTGTCCAGCTCCTCCCGGGTGCAGAAGCAGCGATAGGCCTTGCCCTCGGCGACCAGCCGCTCCGCGTCGGCCTTGTGGCGCGAGCCGTATGCTCCCTGAAAGAGAGGTCCCTCGTCCCACTGGACCCCCAGCCAGCCGAGTCCGTCGAGGATGACTTTGGTGTGGGCCTCGGTGCTGCGCTCGCGATCGGTGTCTTCGATGCGAAGGACCAGAGTGCCACCGCTGTGACGCGCGAAGAGCCAGTTGAAGAGGGCGGTGCGGGCACCACCGACGTGGAGGTAGCCGGTGGGTGACGGAGCGAAGCGGACGCGGGGCAAGACCATGGGCAGTGCGGGAATCTCACGGAGCGGGAGGGATTCGAACCCTCGATAGAGGTTGACCCCCTATGCCGGTTTAGCAAACCGGTGCCTTCAGCCACTCGGCCACCACTCCAGCGAGCGGGTAAATTCGCCCGATGGCAAGGGATAGGCAAGGGTTGAGGCGGCGCCTAATGGCGGACTCCGAAGGCTTATGAGTAC
>JACCRH010000497.1 GCA_013813675.1 Gemmatimonadales bacterium | reverse complement strand
TTCTGCGCTTCCACCGCGAACTCCATCGGCAGCTCCTGGAACACTTCCTTGCAGAAGCCGTTCACGATCATCGAGATCGCGTTCTCGGTGTTGAGGCCCCGCTGCTTCAGGTAGAAGATCTGGTCTTCGCCGATCTTCGAGGTGGATGCCTCGTGCTCGGTGGAGCTGGTGGCGTTCTGCACGTCGATGTAAGGAAAGGTGTGCGCCCCGCAGCGGTTCCCGATCAGCATCGAGTCGCACTGGGTGTAGTTGCGGGCGCCGGCCGCCTTCGGCAGCACCTTCACCAGGCCCCGGTAGCTGTTCTGCCCCTGCCCCGCGCTGATCCCCTTCGACACGATGGTGCTGCGGCTGTTCCTGCCCATGTGGATCATCTTGGTGCCGGTGTCGGCCTGCTGATGGCCGTTCACCACCGCCACCGAGTAGAACTCACCGACCGAGTCGTCGCCCTGGAGTATGACGCTGGGATACTTCCAGGTGATGGCCGACCCGGTCTCGACCTGGGTCCAGGAAATTTTGGATCGGGCGCCGACGCACTTGCCCCGCTTGGTGACGAAGTTGTAGATCCCGCCCTTCCCCTCCTCGTCGCCGGCGTACCAGTTCTGGACCGTGGAGTACTTGATGGACGCCCCCTCCAGCGCTACCAGCTCGACCACCGCGGCGTGGAGCTGGTTCTCGTCCCGCTTGGGCGCGGTACAGCCCTCGAGGTAGCTCACGTAGGCGCCCTCGTCGGCCACGATGAGGGTGCGCTCGAACTGCCCGGTCGAGGCCGAGTTGATGCGGAAGTAGGTCGACAGCTCCATTGGGCAACGCACGCCCTTCGGCACGTAAACGAAGGAGCCGTCGCTGAAGACGGCCGCGTTGAGCGCGGCGAAGAAGTTGTCGCTCGGCGGGACCACGGAGCCGAGGTACTTGCGGACCAGCTCGGGATGCTCCTGCACCGCCTCGCCGAAGGAGCAGAAGATGATCCCCTGCTCGGCGAGCTTGGCCTTGTAGGTGGTGCCGACGGAGACCGAGTCGAAGATCGCGTCCACCGCCACGCCGGCCAGCAGCTTCTGCTCCGACAGCGGAATGCCGAGCTTCTTGTAGGTCTCCAGCAGCTTGGGGTCCACCTCGTCGAGGCTGCCCAGCGGCTTGGCGGTCCGCGGCGCGGAGAAGTAGCTGATCGACTGGTAGTCCACCGGGGTGTAGCGGATGTTCGGCCAGTGATGCGGCTCGGTCATCTTGAGCCATCCCCGGTACGCCTTGAGCCGCCATTCCAGGAGCCAGGCCGGCTCCCGCTTCTTGGCCGAGATGAAGCGGACGATGTCCTCGCTCAATCCCGGCGGCGCGACATCGGACTCGATGTCGGTGACCCAGCCGTGCTTGTATTCCTTGTTGACCAGCGTCTCGACTTGCGAGCTCATGACCTCTCCTCGGCGGCTCCGGTGAACCGCACCCGATACTCGCAGGCGGGACATCCGTTGAGGATGTGTCCCGTCCGCTCCACTTCGGCGCTCAACACGTCCGCCAGGAACCTGGCTTCCGTGGCACAGATCTCGGGGAAGCGCCCCGCCACGGCGGGGATGGCGCAGTTGTGCTCGGTGAGGACCGCCACCCCATCTCCCCGAGTGGCTTCCGCCATGTAACCCTCCTCCGAGAGCACCCGGGCCACCACCCGAAGCCGCTCCGCTGCCGGGACTCCCTCGAGTTGCCCACGAACTCGGCGGGCGAGAATCTGGAAATAAGACTCCAGCAGCGTGACCGCCGCATCCCGCCCGTCTCGTTCGACGACCGTGTCGAGCATCGCGGTGAGCGCTTCACAGTACCGGCGCGGGAAAAGCTCCTCGCCCGCGCGGCTCAGCCGGTAGGCAAAGACCGGTGCGCCTACGCCCCGGTGCTCGCGTCGGTAGCTGACCAACCCTTCGGCCTCCAGCTCCTTGAGGTGGTGCCTGGCCGCGTTGAGCGAAACACCGAGCCTGACGGCCAGTTCCCGGGCGGTCAGGGGCTGAGAGCGCTTGAGCTGCGTCAGGACCGACGCCCGGTGACCTTTGTGGCCGACCGGCAGATCGGATTCTATCAGAGGAAGCAGGGCACCCATGACAGAAATGGTAAGTGAATTTGTCGGGATTGTCAAATCGCACAAGATAATTGGTGTGAATGCGTAAGTAGCGGCCGGATTACTAGTTAGGACCTGGTCCACCATCACCTCAATGTCACCATGAGCGTCGCGAAGGGGGCATGCTCGATATGGCCCCCTTCGACTTCGCTCAGGGTGACCAAGGCGGAGTGCGATCTTCGGTGCTAGTAGTTGTGATACATACTATTATTTATGTGAACCGCTCACACCACCCGTCTGGCCCCCTGAGGGACGTTTCCCCATATTGAGACCCGCTCTCACACGCCGTCCAACCAGCCGGGAGGGTACGCCCCGATGACCATCCATCGCATCCGGCTCCTTGGAGATCCCATCCTTC
>JACCRH010000482.1 GCA_013813675.1 Gemmatimonadales bacterium | reverse complement strand
GGGACCTGCTCCTCGGTCATGGAAACTCGCGGAAAAGATCCCTCGCTTCGCTCGGGATGAGGTAATGGTCGACCGCTCGTAGCTCCTACGCCTCCGAGATCGGAAACCGTCCCTACTGCTGCCAGGGACACCCACACACTCACCGCCATCCAGGTGAACCGAGCTCTACCCCCCACCCACACTCTCCTCCTCCAGCTCCTCCTCGAGCTGCTGCCGCCGGAGCAGCTCCCAGTACCGGCCGCCCCGTACGATCAGCTCGGGGTGGACACCCTGCTCCACGATCCGCCCCTCGTCCAGGACCAGGATCCAGTCGGCGTCCCGCACGGCGGCCAGCCGATGGGACACGATGATGCTGGTCCTTCCGCTGAGTGCTCCGCGCAGCGCGGCCAGGATCTTGGCCTCGGTGTGCGCGTCCACCGCGCTCAACGCGTCGTCGAGCACGAAGACCGGCGGGTCCTGCGCCAGCGCCCGAGCGATCGCGGCGCGTTGCTTCTGGCCGCCGGACAGATTGATGCCGCGCTCTCCGAGCATGGTATCGAATCCGTCGGGCAGGGCCGGCAGCGCCTCCGCCAACTGGCTGACCTCGGCGACCCGCTCCAGGCGCCCGTCGTCCGGTGCGCCCAGCAGCACATTGTCGCGGAGCGTCTCGCCGAAGAGAAAAGTCTCCTGTGGCACGAAGCCCACCGAGCGCCGTAACACGCCCAGATCCACCTGGCCGATATCGATCCCGTCGATTCGCACGACTCCCCGGGTCGGGTCATGGGCGCGGACGATCATGTCCACCAGAGTGGACTTCCCGGAGCCCGTCGGTCCTACGATCGCCAGAGAGCTGCCCGGCTCAACCTTGAAGCTCACGTCCCGAAGCACCCAACCTCGCTCCGCGGTGCCAGGGTAACGAAACCAGACGCCCTCGAACTCGACGGCTCGCCCGCCCCGCGTCGGTGGCAATGAGGACGACCGGTCGGGGGTGGTGATCACCGGCCGTTCACGGAAGAGGTCGTTGATCCGGGCCATCGAGGCCGCGCCGCGCTGGACCAGGTTCACCGCCCAGCCCAGGGCTATCATCGGCCAGACCAGCATGGCCAGATACACCCCGAAGGCCACGAACTCACCCACGGTGACCTGTCCCGCCATGATCAGTTGGCCGCCCATATAGAGGACAACAATCCCGCTCAGCCCGCCCATGAGGCCCAGCAGAGGGAAGAAGAGTCCCTGGACTCGTGCAAGACTCAAGTTTCGCCGCAAATACTCCTCACTGAGCCCGCGGAAGTGGGCCAGCTCCGCTTCCTCCTGCCGGTAGGCTCGGACTACCCGGACCCCGGAGAGGTTCTCGTGGGCGTGGCTGGTCAGATCGCTGAAATGGGCCTGGATGGCCTGGGATCTGCGGTGGACCAGCCCGCCGAGCGACACCATGATCACCGGCAGGCCCAGAAGGGGCAGGAAGGCGAGCAGGGTCAGGCGAGGGCTGATCGCCAACATCGCCGGTGCAATCAGGAGGGTCCGGATGGTAGTATCCACCAGGTACATGAGCGCCGGACCGGCCACCATCCTGACCGCCAGCAGGTCATTGGTCGTGCGGGCCATCACATCCCCGGTGGGGTACCGGTCGTAAAATTCGGCCGACATCCGCTGAAGATGCTGGAAGAGCTGGTCCCGGAGATCCGTTTCGACGCGGCGGCTGCCGCTATTGAGCAGCTGGCGCATGCCGTACCGGGCCACCCCGCCGATCAGTGCCACGGCCACGAGGAGACCCACCGCGACCTGGACCTCGAGGAAGGCGTGCTGGCCCTGCAGGGCGTCGATCCCTCGTTCCAGGAACCGGGGGCCGAGCGCGGCGAAGAAGTTGGAGATGACGACCAGGGCGAGGCCGAGGGCGTACTTACCGAGGTAGGGCCGCAGGAAGGGCAGCAGGGACCGCAGTTCGTGCATATGCTTGAATGCAATGTCACTGACCCGGAAGACCCGGGCAAGTCACACTTCAAGGAGGGCCTGATGACGAGAACGCTTCTCACGGTGCTGGCGGTCGCGGGTGTGGTGGCGTGCGGGGGTGGCGAACGCCAGGACATCGCCACGGCCGACAGCCTGAGCCGCGATCTCCAGCTTGCTCCGGTGGACACTTCGGCGGAGTTGAGCGATCAGCCCGCGCCGGAACCGACCGCCCAGCCCGCGCGCGCGACGC
>JACCRH010000473.1 GCA_013813675.1 Gemmatimonadales bacterium | reverse complement strand
TCGTCGGTGATCATGTATCCCGCGGCGTCGTGCTCGAAGTGCTCCTTCACCAGGCCGGTATTGGGCCGGAATCCGACGAAGATGAAGGAGCCGGATGCCGCCAGCGAGGACGGCGCGCCCGTCACGGTGTCCTTCAGCTCCACCGACTCCAGGCCTTTGGGGCCGCCCTTGAACTCGGTGACCTTCTTATTCCAGATCACCTCCGCCTTCGGATTGGCGAAGAGGCGCTCCTGGAGCATCTTCGACGCGCGGAACTCGTCGCGGCGGTGCACCACGTACACCTTGCTCGCGTACCGGGTGAGGAAGTCCGCCTCTTCCACGGCCGCGTCGCCGCCGCCGATTACCGCGAGCGTCTCGCCCTTGAAGAAGGCGCCGTCGCAGACCGCGCAGTACGACACCCCCCGGCCGGCGTATTCCAGCTCGCCCGGCACCTCCAGCTTGGTGGGGATGCCCCCCGCGGTCAGGATCACGGCCGGGGCCTCGTACATGGTTCCTCCGGACGTGGCGACCTCGAAGGTTCCGTCATCCCGCCGCGAGATCGACTCCACGTGCTCCTGGCGGATGTCGCCGCCGAAGGTGATCGCGTGCGCCGCCATCTTGGCCGACAATTCCCGGCCGAGGATGTGCTCGAAGCCGGGGTAGTCGTCGATCCACTCGGTGTTGAGCAGCTCGCCGCCGGGCACGCCTCGTTCCAGCACCACCGCGTCCAGCATCCCCCGCCCGGCGTACATCGCGGCGCACAGCCCGGCCGGGCCCGCGCCCACGATGACCAGGTCGTGTTCCTCACTTCGCCGCATACAGCTCCCCCGAGAGAGTTGGTATCGTTGCCCAAATATAGAACGCACCGGGGTTCCCGCGCGTTCACCGCGGGTCGCCGGCGGCACCCGGCCGGGGGGACAGCGAGCGCTGGCGAGCGAGGGGCGGCGGCCGATTGTCATCCTGAGCGAAGCGAAGGAGGCCATGTCGAGCATGGTCCCCTTCACTACGTTCAGGGTGACAATCGACGTTCAGCGTGACAATCGACGTTGAGGGTGACAATCGGCGTTCAGCGTGACAATCGCTTCGCTGGGACAATGGTCAGGGGGTTACCGCGACGTGGCCGACTCGCTCCCGCGTGGCCGGCTCGCCCAGGTGCAACAGACTCACCGCGCCGTGACAGCCGGAGATCGTGCCCACGACGACGTCCACCGCTCCGGGCCGCCCGCCCGCCGCCGCAACCAGCCGGTCCCCCTCCAGTACCGCCTCCACGTCGAACATGCCGACGCCGAATACCCGGTGGCGGCAGACAAACAGGGCGGGCCCAGCGGTGGCGGTCGAGAGGCCCAGCCGGTCGGCGAGCCGCTCCATCGTATCGCCCATCTCCCAGGTCCTCGGCGCGCGGGTGACCGGGCAAGTGGCGGGCTCGACGCAGTGGGTGGGACAGAGCCAGTCGGCGAAGGAGACGTAGCGGGTGCCGTCGGGGCCGGCGGAATCGTAGGGCGTCCCGATCGGCGCCGTGAGCGCCCGGTGCTCGACGGCGCGACCGGGCCACCGGGCACGGGCCCGGCGCACCAGCCACTGATACATGAGGTGGGGCATCAGGGGTGAGGGAACGATCGCGTCGCCCGGGCCGGTGGCGTCCGGGCCGCGGGGGCGGCCGAGCCAGTCGTCGAAGAATTCGCCCCACTCGGCCACCACCAGCTCGCGGTCATCCGCGGCGCCGATCTCCGCCGTGAAGCGGCAGCGCGGGTCGCGGTCCACCACCAGCAGGCGCCGGAAACGGGCCTTCCCCCGCTCTCGCGCGCGCATCATCTGACCGGCGTAGAACGTGCCGTAGCACCCGCCGCCCACGATCGCGACGTCGCGCAGCTCGACCCTATCGGAGGAGTCGTCCGCCATCCACTGCCAGCACTTCGCCGGTGACGAAGTCGGCGCTCTCCAGGAGATAGAGCAACGCGGCCACGACGTCTCCCGGGCTGCCCAGGCGGCCCAGCGGCGCGGCCCGGGCGAGCCGCTCGCGCTCCTCGGCGTCGTATTCCTCGGGCACCAGCACCGCGCCGGGGGCGATCGCGTTCACGGTGACCTCGGGCGCGAGCGACCGGGCCAGGACCCTGGTCAGCATCACCACGCCGGCTTTGCTCACCGAGTGGGCCGCGAAGCCGGGCCACGGCTGCAGTCCCGCGAGGTCGGCGAGGTTTACCACTTTGCCCTGCGCCGCGCGGAGCGCCGGCGCGGCGCCCTGGGTGCAGAAGAAGACCGAGCGGAGATTGAGCCCGAGCACGGCGTCGTACTGCTGGGGCGTGGTCTCCTCGAAGCCCAGGCGGTGCATCACGGCCGCCGAATTCACCAGCACGTCGAGCCGGCCGAAGGCGGCCGCCACCCGCACCGGCAGGGCCCGGGCCGCCTCGGCATCCGACAGATCCGCGGCGAAGCACTCGGCCCGCCCGCCGGCCGCCACCGTCTCGTCGCGGAGCGCGCGGGCGCCTTCGGCCGACGCGTGGTGGTGGATGGCGATCGTCATCCCCCGGCCGGCCAGGGCCCGCGCCATCTCTCGCCCGAGACGGCGGCCCGCCCCGGTGACCAGCGCGACCCTTCCCCGCAGCTCCATCAGGCCGTGCCGGACGCCGCCGGCGCGATCGGCAGGATATGTCCGGTGACGGTGGACGACTCGACGCTGGCGAGCGAAAGCACCCCGTCGGTGATGTCTCGCAGCTCGACGTAGGCCGCGCCCTCTCCGGCGGACGCGACGTTGTCGGCGGTGCGAACCATGCCCGGCGCGACCGCGTTCACCCTGATCTTCCGGTCGCGCAGCTCCAGAGCGAGGCTCTGGGTGAAACCGGCGACCGCCGCCTTGGCCGCGCTGTACACCGCCATCGGCGCCTGCGGCGCGAAGTAGGCGATCGAAGCGAAATTGACGATGCAGCCCTCGGTGCGGCCCAGCGCCCCGACGGCCGCCTGCGACACCAGGACCGTGGTCTTCAGATTAATGGCGATCTCGCGGTCGAAGTCGGCCACCGAGAGTTGGTCGATCGGCCCGTACGTGGTGAGACCGCCGGCGACGTTGACCACCACGTCGAGGCGCCCGAAATGGCGAAGTGCCATCTCGACGGCGAGCGCGGCGATGTCCCGTTGGGTGAGGTCACCGGCGCAGGGCCGCGCGTCCACCCCGGCGGCGGCGAATTCGCGCACCCGCTCCGCCACCGCGACCGCGTTCTGGTCGCAGGCGATGATCTTGGCGCCGGCATGCCCGAACGCGAGCGCGACAGCGTTGCCGATCTGTCCGGCGCGTCCCACGCCGGTTACCAGGGCGACCTTTCCGCGGAAGTCGAATCGAGTGGAGCTCATGGGTCCTCTGTGCGCGCTCAAGGCGCGGCCGCCGTGGGCAACTCGGCGTGGACCCGGTCGAGGCGCTCCAGCCACTCCAGCGGCACCTCCTGCGACCCGAGCGCCCCGTGGCTCTCACCCGGCTCCGGATCACCGTGCCAGTCGCTCCCGCCGGTCCGAAGTAGCCCCAGCCGGAGCGAGAGGTCGGTGAGGCGGGAGCGCACGTCGGGATCGTGGCTGGGGTGGCGGGTCTCGATGGCGTCGAGGCCCTCGCTCTTCAACCGCTCTATGAAGGAACGGGTGCCCCGGTCCTTGGGGTGCGCTACGGACACCAGGCCTCGCACCGCATGGACCAGGTCGGCGACCTCCCTGAACGACGGCAGCACCTTCTCGACGAAGGCCGGACGCCCCCGGCCGATGTAGCGGTCGAAGGCCTCCGACATGCCGAGCGCGCCCCCGCCCCGGACGATGGCCCGCGCCACATGGGGCCGGCCGACCGCGCCGCCGCCGGCCTGGCGCAGCACATCCTCGAAGTCGAGCGACACGCCCATCCCCTGGAGCCGGTCCACCATGGCGCGCGCCCGCCGCATCCGGTCGGCCCGGCAGCGGGCGAGAAAGGTCTCCAGCGGGGCGGAGTCGGTGGGCAGGAAATATCCCAGCACGTGCATCTCGCCCCAGGGGGCGGAGGTGGAGAACTCGCACCCGGAGAGCACTCGCACACCCAACCGCTCGCCGGCCGCGACCGCCGCGGGGACTCCCGCAACCGTGTCGTGGTCGGTGAGGGAGATCGCGGCGAGCCCCGCCGCCGAGGCCCGCTCGACCACCGTCTCCGGCGCCAGGTTCCCGTCCGACGCGGTCGAGTGGACGTGGAGATCGACGATCGGGCCGGCAGGCGGGGCCTGGCCGGACCCGGTCAGCGCCGGTAGCCCAGCTCGGGTGAGATCCAGGCCGGCTGCGAGAACCCCAGCAGGCTGGCCAGCTCCTTGTCGCTCAACTGTCCCAGCGACGATTCCCGGCTCTTGGCGCCGAGCGGTGAGTAGCGCACCACGCGCCGCTCGCGGTCGGGGCCGGTGCCCCGGGTGAAGACGAGGCCGAACTCGTCCTTGGTGTACTGGGTGGACCGACCGCTCACGGCGACCTCCCACCGCTCGCCGTCCACGTCGATGATCCGTCTGGGCATCTACCTGACCTCCTCCCAAAGCTCCCACGCGCCCGGCTCGTAGTCGGCCACGGCGCGAATCCTCTCCTCCAGCCCTCGCTCGTCCTCCGGCCGCTCGGCGATCGCCCGGTGGGTCTCCCGACTCCGGCTCTCGCTGAACTCGAGGTAGGAGCCGCCCGCGTCGGGCCGCCGGAACAGCCAGAGGTGCCATCCGCGGGCTTCGGCGAGGCGGGCAAGCTCCCGCACCGCCGCAAGGTACTCCATCTCCGACCCGGGGCGCACACTCACCCGCGACACCGTGAGGGTGCGAGCCATTTCAGACCGCGGCCTCGGGAAACTCCTGGAGCGCCCGCTTCACGTCGGCCATGAACCGGTCGGCGTCGGCGCCGTCCACGATCCGGTGGTCGAACGCGAGCGACAGCATGCCCTTGGTGCGCACCCCGATGGTATCGCTCCCGTCCACCGTGATGACCGCGGGCTGCTTCTCGATGGAACCGACGCAGAGGATCGCCGCCTGGGGCTGGTTGATGATCGGCGTGCCGATCACCGACCCGAACACGCCCGGGTTGGTGATGGTGAAGGTCCCCTTCTGGACCTCGTCCGGACTCAGCTTCTTGGTCCGCGCGCGCTCACCCAGGTCGTTGATCGCCCGGGCGAGGCCCAGCAGCGCCAGCTCGTCGGCGTGCTTGATCACCGGCACGATGAGCCCCCAGTCGAGCGCGACCGCGATGCCGAGGTTGATGTCGCGCCGCAGGATGGTCCCTTCGCCGGAAACGGCGGCGTTGAGCGTGGGATGCTTTCTCAGCGAGTCGGCCGCGGCTTTCGCGATGAAGGCGAGGAAGGTGAGGTTCACTCCCCGCTCGGCGTACTCCTGCTTCTTCTTCGCCCGGAGCTGCACGATTCTGGTGTAGTCGATCTCGAAGATCGTGTTGACGTGGGGCGACACCCGCCGGGACATGACCATGTGCTCGGCGGTGAGCTTGCGGATCCGGCTCCAGGGCTCGACCCGGTCGCCTTCCCAGGGCTCGACGC
>JACCRH010000472.1 GCA_013813675.1 Gemmatimonadales bacterium | reverse complement strand
AGCGCCCCACCGGGGTGATCCGGGGGTCGTTCTGGGTGGCCCAGACGGCGCCGCTCTCGTGCTCGGCGTTCTCCCGCATGGTGCGGAACTTATAGATGGTGAACGGGCGGCCGCCAAGGTCGCGGGTACGGCGGTGGTTGCCGGCGTCGGCCCCGGGGATGCGGCGGTCGAGGCCGACGCGCTCCTGGGTGTAGAGCACCCGACCCCGGGAGGTCAGCTTGATTGCCACCGCGATCAGCAGCAGGATGGGAACCAGGACGAGCAACGCGAGCAACGCTAACAGGCAGTTCACCCAGTAGGTGGCGCGCGCGCCGAAATCCAACTCGGCCGCTGGCGCCCCTGCCAGCGGGCGCGACCTGCTGGGGAGTGCCGGCGGAGACTCTACGCCCGATCCCACGCGTTCGGCCAGCGCCTCCATCAAACGGATCACGTGGATCGTCAGCTCCTGTAAGACTGGTGAACGAGCAGCTTCAAGCGCGAAACCCGGCGGACGCAGAGTGGCGGGGGGCGTCGCGTCCGACCAGGAGATTTTGCACGATCCATGCCCGGGGAGCAGGGTCGCGAAATAGCTTTTAGTGTGCTATCTAAGACTATTTACAGCAGTTAGATACCAGTAGCTACTTGATCTAGTTTCGAGATCGCGAGTAAGCTACAATGTGGTAATTCGCCTACATCCTGGTCCCGTGCGGTGACAGTCTCACGCTCGCAGCGCCCACCAGCGCACCAACAGCACCGCGCCCAGCGCGAGGAGCAAGTGGATCGCTCCGGCGTTCACCGGGGTGAAGAAGACCAGAATAATCCACGCGAGTAGCGACACCAGCGCCGCGACCAGTGAGAGCGACATCGAATCCTCCGGCGGGTCTTGCTGCACGTTGACGGGCAAGGCGACCGTTCCTATCTTAGTACTCGCGGTAACGGGGAGCCAAATTATTGAGCCAACAGGTCCGATGATGGGTCCGAATGCCGTGGCGGATGCCATGCCCCTCGGGGGAAGGCAGAAGTCAAGGTGAGGACGCCGAGCATTCTCATTGGGCTTCAATAATCCTCCTCGTTGCCGTCCTAGACGCCGATCTCCTCGCGAGGTCGGCGTTTTCGTTGCCCCCAGGCGCGCCGCGACGCCCTAGCCTCGGTTCTTCCGACCCTCCATCTTCCCTCTCATGCCCAGAGCGAGCGTCACCCGCAAGGTCCATTTCAATGCGGCCCACCGGGTGCACAATCCCAAATTTTCCGACCAGTGGAATCGAGAGACGTTCGGCGAGTGTAACAACCCGAACTACCATGGTCACAACTACGAGCTCGAGCTGACGGTCGAGGGCGACATCGACCCCGAGACGGGCTACGTGCTCGATCTCAATCGACTCAAGCGGATCGCGGAGGAGCGGCTGCTCCGCCACCTCGACCACAAGAACTTGAACCTCGACGTCGAGTGGTTCCGGGAGCTGATTCCCACATCGGAGAACGTGGCCCTGGTCTGCTGGCGGGAGCTGCGGGCCGCGCTACCCGAATCTCTTCACCTCCGGCTGCGGCTCTGGGAGACTCCGAGGAACTATGTCGACTACCAAGGCGCATAAGCCGCCCGCCGAGGCAGCTCGCGAGGAGCCGTTCGCGGGGAAGGTACGGGAGATCCTCGTCGCCCTGGGGGAGGACGTGGGCCGAGAGGGTCTGGTGAAGACCCCCGAGCGGGTCGAATCCTCGCTGCGCTGGCTGACCCAAGGCTACCGGATGACGGTGGCGGATGCGGTAGGGGACGCGGTGTTCGAGGAGACCCACCAGAGCATGATCATGGTGCGCGACATCGAGCTCTACTCGATGTGCGAGCACCACCTGCTCCCGTTTTTCGGTCGGGCGCACGTGGCGTACGTCCCCGACGGGAAGATTCTCGGCCTCTCCAAGGTCGCACGCATCGTGGACGTCTTTGCCCGGCGGCTCCAAGTCCAGGAACGGATGACCGACCAGATCGCCGACGCGGTCATGGACGTGCTCCAACCCACGGGGGTCGGCGTAGTCATCGAGGCGGCGCACTTCTGCATGATGATGCGCGGGGTCGAGAAACAGAACTCGCGCACGGTCACCAGCGCCTTGCGCGGCATCTTCCGCGACGACTCCAAGACCCGGGTCGAGTTCCTCCGCCTGGCCCACGGCGGGCGCGCCAACGAGTGACGACGCTCGCGGGCCGGCTGGCGCTCGTCACCGGCGGGTCCCGCGGGATCGGCGCCGCGACGGCCCGGATGCTCGCTGCCGCGGGCGCGCGGGTGGTCCGGGCGGCGCGCGCCTTTCCCGGCGCCGCGGAGGGCCAGTTCATCGATCTGCCCTGCGACCTGACCGACGAGCGCCAAGTCGAGGACCTCGCCGGGAGGGTCCTCGGTTCCGAGGGCGTGCCGGCCGTGGTGGTGAGCAACGCCGGCGGCTTCCTGCTACAGTCGCTGGAGCACACCAGTCCCGCTGACTTCGACGCCCAGATCGCCCTCAACCTCCGCGGGTCGTTCCTGCTGGCGCGGGCGTTCCTGCCCGCCATGCGCGATGCGGGTGGCGGGAGCTTCATCAGCGTCGGGAGCGTCGCCGACCACGCGGGATTCCCGGAGAACGCCGCCTATGCGGCAAGCAAGTACGGCCTTCGCGGGCTGCATGAGACTCTGGTCGCCGAGTACCGCGGAACCGGGGTGCGCCTGACGCTGGTCTCGCCAGGAGCGACGGACACCACGATCTGGGATCCGTTCGCCCCAGAACGCCGCCCGGGATTTCCTTCGCGCTCGGGAATGCTTCGGCCCGAGGACGTGGCGGAGGCGATCCTGTTCGCCGCGAGCCGGCCCGACCACGTACACTTGGACTGGATCCGGCTGCAGCCCTCAGGGCGCTTGGCGTCCGGCCCCAGCCGACCCCCCGCCAATGCCTGAGCCGGATTCCGCCCCCGCCGCCCATCTCCGCCGGGCACTGCGCCGCCCCCTGCTGGTGGCCGCGCTGGCCAGTTTTCCGGCCGGTGCCGTGGCGGCTCAGGGCGAGCTGCCCGCGCTGCCCGACAGCTCCGGGTGGGGCGTCCACGTTCTCGCCGCGGCGCGCGATCCCCGGGGTGATCTCTGGCTGGGCACCTACGGGAAAGGCATCTACAGGCTCCCTCGGGGCACTGGGCGCTGGGAGGTCATCCGGAGCGACACCACGCCCGGCGCGCTCTCCTGGGACTTCGTCCAGGCGTTCGGCTTCGGGCCGCGGGGCCAGATCTGGTACGGCACCGTGGGGAACGGATGGGGGCTCTCGGTGGACGGCGGGAAGACGTGGAAGAGTTGGACCTACGACCAGTTGGGACCCGAGTGGCAGTACGTGGCATGGGGTGGAATCGCGACCCGGGGCGACACCACCGTGATCGCGACCGCCGATGGACTCCAGATCACCACCGACGATGGCGCGCGCTGGACCGCCATCGTCGATTCCGTCGGCCCCAGCGCGAAAGGTCCGGCCGACACCGCGCTCCCACTCCTGGCCAACGAATACGTGCGGCGGCTCGTGGCCGACGAGCGCGGTTGGCTGGTGTCCACTCTCCGCGGCACGCGGCGCCTGCGGCACACCAGTGGGGGATGGGTGGCGGAGCCGGCCGGCCGCGCGGCTTTCAAGCCGGCCGACTCGGTCGAGCTGGGCGGACGTTCCTACCGCGGCGGGCCCTGCGGTCTCCGGCCGGCGGGCAGCACCTACGCCTGCCTCCAGGGAAAGACGTCGCCGGCCAAGGATCCCGTGAATCCTCTCACCATCTGGCTGGAACGCCCGATCTCGGCGCGCGACAACCAGCGAATCGATCAGACCTACCGCTATGGGTCGACCATGGGAGGGAACTTCCAGCAGCACCAGGGTGTCGAGTTCAACAATCCCGACGGCACACCCGTGCTCGCAGCCGGCGCGGGCACTGTAGTCCTGGCCGGGCCCGCGGAGGCCGGTGCGCTGACCGTCACTATTCGGCACGACACCACTGTCACCAAGGACGGGACTAGGTACCGGCTCTATTCAACCTATTACCACAACTCGTCGCTCGGCGTGCGCGGTGGCGACCGGGTACGAGCGGGGCAGCAGATCGCGAAGGTCGGCAACACCGGCCGGGCGACCAACGATCATATCCACCTCGAGCTTTCCGCGTCGCCGACCGATTCGCTCGGCGTCATCGTGGATTCGTCGCAGCGGTTCCCCCCGTACACCACCAACGCCGAGCTATGGATACGGCCGCTGCCGGGCACCGGCATCGTCGCGGGTCGGGTGTTCGACACCTCCGGCGCGCCGGTCCGGCAGGCCAGGATCTATGGCGTGGTCAAGCGTGAGCCTTCCGAGACGCCGTTCTCGTTCGCCGAGACTTACGGCGACAAGGGACATCCGCACCCGCTATACGGCGAGCACTTCGCCCTGGGTGACGTGCCGGCGGGGAGTTACGTGGTGGGAACCGAGATCGACGGGACCCGCGTGCTGCGACGGGTCATCGTCGCTCCCGGCAAGCTGACCTGGGTGGTGTTCAAGCCCTGATGTTCATTGAGCTCACCGACCACCTCCGCTGCCCGCGCGGACACGCGGAGAGTTACCTCGTCCTCCTGCCCGAGCGAATGGAGGGCCGTTCGGTGCGCGAGGGCCGGCTGGGCTGCCCGGTTTGCGGCAACACGCTCTCGCTGGCGGACGGAGTGCTCGACCTGGGAGACGGGCCGCCCGACCCCCCGGCGTCCACCCTGCTCCAACCCGACCCGCTCACCGCGCTGGTGGGACTGAACGGACCCGGTGGTTATCTGGTGCTGGTGGGACGACCGGCGGACGCGTGGCGCGCGGTGGCCGAGCTCAACCTTGGAGTCGGGCTGGTCGCGGTGAATCCGGGGCCGCAGGTGACCGATGAGCCGGGTATCAGCGTCCTTCGGAGCGGCTCGCTGCCGCTCAAGTCCCACTCGATGCGCGGGGTCGTCCTGGGGGCGCCCTACGGAGACGATCCCCATTGGGTCGTTGAAGGCGCCAGGGTAGTGCTGCCCGGACTGCGGGTGGCGGGGGAGGGCGGGGTGCCCGACTCCGCCGCGCTCGAACTGATGGCGTCGGCCGGCGGAGTATGGGTAGGGACTCCCCGCCGTTGAGCCCGCCGCTCATTTCTCGACGTAAAGCGCTTCGATTGCCGGCCGGTTGTGCTCTTCCACGATCCGCCGCCTCACCTTCAGCGTCGGAGTCAGCTCTCCTGCTTCGACGGTAAAGTCCTTCGCCAGGATCAGCAGCTTCTTCGGCATCTCGAACTGCGCCAGGTCGCGCAGCGTCTGCCGCACCTCACGCTCGATCTTCTGCCGCACCTCAGGATGGTCGAGCAGTTGATCCAGCTCGCCGTCGGGCAGCCCCTTGTGCTGGACCCACCCCTTGAGCTGGACCGGGTTGGGCACGACCAGCATGATCGGAAACGGCCGCCGATCGCCGATCATCACGGCGCTGGCGACGAACTTGCTCATTTTGGCCAGGTTCTCGATCGGTTGCGGGGCGATGTTCTTCCCTCCGGCCGTGACGATGAGATCCTTCTTGCGATCGGTGATGCTCAGGTAGCCATCCGGATCGAGAAGGCCGATGTCGCCGGTATGGAACCATCCCTCCTCGTCGATCGCCTCCGCCGTCGCCTGCGGCTTGTTGAAGTAGCCGCACATGACGTTGGGGCCCCGGGTCAGGATCTCGCCGTCGGCCGCGATCCGGATCTCCACGTCCGGAATCGCCTTGCCCACACTGCCCAGGCGGTGATGCGCGAAGGTATTCACCGCCATCACCGGCGAGGTTTCGGTGAGGCCGTACCCCTCCAGAATCGGCAGGCCCGCGGCGTAGAAGAAACGCGCGATGTCGGCCGAGAGGGGCGCGCCGCCCGAGATGAAGAAGCGGATGCGCCCACCAGTCCGAGCCCGGAGCTTCGCGAAGACCAGCCGGTCCGCCAGTGCACGCTGGAGCCTGAGCGCGGCCGGCACCCGTCGCCCCGCGATGGTCGCCTCGGCCCACCGCTCACCGACCTCCCGTGACCAGGCGAAGATCCGTTTTCGAAGCGGTGAGGCCGTGCGCACGTTGTCCAACACCCTGGCGTAGATCTTCTCGTAGAGCCGTGGCACCGAGGCCATGAGATGGGGCCGGATCTCCTGCATGTCCGCCGGCACGGTGTCCACGCTCTCGGCGTAGTTGATCACTACCCCCGCGTGGAACATGCAGTAGTGCCCGAACATCCGCTCGAAGATGTGGGAGAGCGGAAGGAACGAGAGGCACTCGTCCTCGGAGGTGAACCTGAAGAGGCCCACGCAGGTGGTCACGTTCGAGGCGATGTTGCCGTGACTCAGGATCACGCCCTTGGGATCCCCGGTGGTGCCCGACGTGTAGATGAGCGTGGCGAGGTCGTCTTCGACCGCCTCCAGCGCCGATGCCCGCCAACCTGGATGGCGCGGGCGGGCCGACCGCCCTTGCCGGAGGACCTGCTCGAGGCCGAGCACCCCGGGACCGGCGGCGGATTGGTCGAAGGTGATGATGTGCGTCAGCCCGGGCAGGCGCTCGCGGACCGCGGTGACCTTCGCCAGCTGCGCCGCCCCCGACACCAGCACCGCCACTGCGCCGGAGTCGCGGAGAATGTACTCGGCCTGTCTAGCCGGCAGGGTGGGATAGATCGGGACGTCGGTGCAGCGGGCGGCGAGACAGGCGTAGTCGGCGATGGCCCACTCGGGACGATTTTCCGACAGGATGGCGACGCGGTCGCCCGGACGCACGCCCAGCTCGCTCAGGCCGATACTGAGATCCTGCACCCGTTCGGCCATGTCCCGATAGCCCAAGTCGGTCCAGCGGCCCGCGCACTTGGTCCTGAGGGCCACCGGCCGGCTCTGTAGCCGGTCCATCGCCTCGAAGTAGAGCTGGTTGAGGGTCCGCGGCGTGGCGCCTCCTACTGGAACAGAACGATGAAGCGCTGTCCCGACCCGGGTACCACCGAGCCGCGAGTGCGGTTGGCCCGGACCTCCACGATCGCGGTATCCGGTGCCGCTTGGCCCGCCACCAGACTCAACCCGACGGTCGCCGTGCCGTCGGACCCGGTCATCAGGGTGTCGCTCTGCACCCCGCCGGTCAACTGGACCACCGGCACGGTGCCGGCTGCCGGCCGGGTGATCTGGTAGATCACGGGCCGAGCGCTCACCGGACCCGGGAGTGAGCGGCTCTCCAGTCGGACCGCCAAGGTGGCGGCGAGCGGTGGGTCCGCCAGCACAGGGATCACGAACACCGAGTCTCCGACGATGATGATGGTGTCGGCCGGCGCCAGCACGGAGAAGGCAACCCGCGCGGAGGTCAGGGTGCCGACGGAGGCCTGCACGTCGCCGGACCCCTGCGCCAGGCCGGTGACCAGCCCGGTCGGATCCACGCTGAGGGCAGCGCTGCTCGCGCTCCAGAGAATGGTGGCATCCACGGTTTCGCCGTCGGCGTCCAGCGCGCGGGCGGAGAGCTGGGCCTGCTCCCCGACCTCGAGGGTCTGCAGCAGCTCGGGCACCTGAATCTCCAGCCCGACGACGCCCGCCTCGCCTTCGTCGAGGCTGCTGCAGGCGGCGGCCGCCACCAGCGGCAGCAGGCGCGCCCAGCGCCTCACAGCGTCTCCTGCGCCGGGCTGCTGGCGATGTCGCGCAACGCGCTTTCGGCGTGGCGGATCCAGCGGTCGGCGTCGGGGCCTTTGGGCGGCCGGGACAGAAACTCCCGCAGGTGCTCGGCCGCCTGCTGGACGTCGCCCCGTTTGAGCAGCAGGAAGGCCACGCCGTAGTGGGCCCCCACCAGGCTGGCGTCGAGCTCGAGGGCTCGCTTGTAGTGCCGGATGGCCTCCTCCGGCTGGCCGGTCTTGGTAAAGGCGATGGCCATGTTGAGGAGAATGCGCGAGTCGTTGGGGTCGTCCCGGAAGGCGAGGCGGTAGGACGTGAGCGCGGCCTCGAAGTCGCCCTGCCGCTCCAAGGCCAATCCCTCGTTCAGATAGTCCAGCCGTTGCGGCTGCAACGTCTCGCGGGATGGCTTCCCTAACATCCGGCTCCAGAAACTCATCGGGACGCTGGCTTCTCCGAGCAAAGTCAAACGGGGACAACACGTTGGGCTTCCGCGAATCTAGTGATCACCGACGGTCGCCGCAACGCGCGTTTGCGGTTGCCGCGCTTGGGGAACCGGCGTAGGTTGGGGCAGCTCAACTAGGAGGCACGTATGCACCGCAGCCAACCGCCCGCATCCCGGGGCGTGCTCGAGGTGGACTGGCCCTTCTTCGGCGAGCTGTGCCGTGCGCTCGCCTTGCGGGTCGCGCGGGAGTATGAGCCGGAGATCGTGCTCGGGATCGCCAAAGCGGGCGTGATCCCCGGGGTCGTAGTGGCCTCCATACTCCAGACCGAGTTCACCTCGATGGCGGTGACCCGGCAGGAGGCCGGAGCTCAGCCGGTCCTGGTCTCCGGGCCCCCGTCCACCATCCGTGGCCGTCGGGTGCTGGTGGTGGACGAGACCTGCGACACCGGGAGCACCATGAAGCTGGCGCTCAACGAAATCCGCGCGCTGCAGCCCGCCGAGATCCGCTCCGCCGTCTCGTTCAAGACCGGAGATTACGCACCCGACTTCCATGCCTTCGAGACCGACAATTTCATCATCCTTCCGTGGGACCGCGAGATAATCCAGGGCGGTGAGCTGGTGATGCGGCCCGATTACGCGGCCCGCCTCTGATTCGGTTGCAACCCTCGCAAGTCTGATCCCGTCTAAGCCAGGGTCCTCATCCCGGAGCGACTCCGATGAAGGTCCTGCCGACACTGGCGCTGGGCTGCTGCCTGCTTAGTCCCCCGGCCGCTTCGGCCCAGCAGGGCGAGCGATACACTTTGGACGGCGACGACGTGGCGATCTACAACCTGGCCGGATCCCTCACGGTGGAGCCAGGCACCGGCGCCGTAGGTGTAGAGGTGGTTCGTGGCGGCGCCGACGCCGGGAAGCTTCGTATCGAGCGCGGCGAGCTGGGTGACAGGGAGACGCTGCGGGTGGTCTACCCGGCCCAGTCGATCGTCTATCCCGGGATCGAGCGCGGCTCCTCCACTACGCTGAACGTCAGAGATGATGGGACCTTCGGTGGGGACCATTGGCGGGAGCACGATGACGGCCGCAAGGTTAGGGTATCGGGTGCGGGCGGTGGACTTCGGGCCCATGCGGACCTCAAAGTGCGGATGCCGGTGGGATACCGGGTGTCAGTGTACCTCGCGGTGGGCAAGGTGTCGATCACCAACGTGAACGGTGAGCTGATGGTGGATGGCCACTCGTCGTCGGTGACCGCCTCCGGGACAAAGGGCACGCTGGATCTCGACGTGGGCTCAGGACCGGTCCGCGTGAGCGGTGCGGAGGGCATGCTGAGCGTGGACACCGGCTCCGGGGCGGTCGAGGTCTCCGGGTTCCGCGGGAGTGGCCTCTCCATCGACACCGGATCCGGCGGAGTCACCGGCAGCGACCTCCAGGCCACGGAGATTCAGATCGACACCGGCTCGGGCGACATCCAGCTCACCGGCGTCACCTCGCCGGTGCTGGTGCTGGAGACGGGCAGCGGGAGCGTCGGGGCCGACCTCCACGGACCGGTGCGCGAGCTGACGGTCGAAACGGGATCGGGCGACATCTCGGTACGGGCGCCGGCTTCGCTGGCGGCGGCGGTCGACATCGAAACGGCGAGCGGAGGGATCGAGACGGACTTCCAGCTGCAGGTCACCCGGCATTCCCGCGACCACGTGGTCGGCCAGATCGGCAACGGGTCCGGCCGGGTCGAGATCGAAACCGGCTCCGGCGACGTGCGCCTGCTCAAGAGCTCGAACTGACCCCCAGCGCCTCGCTGTAACCCGCGCCCTGAGCCATCCGGTCGTAGAGGGTGCTCAGGGTGTCGGGCGAGCCGGCCAGAAAGCGGCAGCGGGCGTCGCCCCTCGAGCGGCACTCCACCTCCATCACCGCCACCATGCCGTCGGACAGACGCCCGAAGAAATCCGCCAGCATCCCGCAGGTGAGATGGCACGACGGGAACTCTCCGCCACCGGCCTCGACCGATTCCGCCCACTCGGCGGAGTCGAGAGCGAGCACCGATTCCCCGACTGGTGTCGCCTCCAGCCGTCCCCACCCCTGATCGGCGAAAAACGCCGAGAGCGTCTCGCTGAGGAACTCGGCATCGAGGTCGCCGGGATCCTCCACGCCGCGGGTGGCGAGCAGCCATTCTCGGAACTCCTGGTACAGCTCCTCACCCCCTGCGAAGCCCGCCTCCTGGAGATAGGTCGACGCCTGCAGCCCGGTGTCCCTCTCGAGCGCAGAGCGCAGCTGGTGCAGCACGCGGCGGCCGAGCCGGAGGCCGCCGTGATGGGGACGGGACTGATCGGTAGTCATGGGCGATGGGGTTGAGGACGCTGCATCTTAGGACCCGCGACCGACGCGACGCAAGAGCTCGACCTCGTCGATCACTTCCACGCCCAGCTCCTTTGCCTTCTCCAGCTTGCTGCCGGCCTCCTCGCCCGCCACGACCGCGTCGGTCTTCTTGCTCACGCTGCTGGCGACCCGTCCACCGGCCGCCTCGATGAGGCCGGTCGCCTCGGCGCGCGACAGGGTGGTCAGGGTGCCGGTCAGCACGTAGGTCCGACCCGCGAGGGCGCCGTCGCCGCCGCCGGCGCCGGGCTCGCTGAAGGTAAGTCCCGCGCGTGCCAGGCGTCCTACCAGCTCGGCGTTTCGCGACTCGGCGAAGAAGGCCACCACCGCGCCGGCGATCGTGGGCCCCACCCCCGGCACCGCGTTGACCGTCTCCTCGGACGCCTGCATCAGCGCCTGCATGGTACCAAACCGGCGGGCCAGGAGCACCGCGACCGTCTTCCCGACATGCCGGATGCCCAACCCGAAGAGCAGGCTGGACAGCGGACGGCCCTTCGAGGCCTCGATCGCGGCGACGAGCTGGTCGGCGGACTGTTTGGCGAATCGGTCGAGCTCGATCAGTTGCTCGCTCCGCACCTGGTACAGATCCGCCACGTTTCCGATCAGCCCGGTGTCCAGCAGTTGGCGCACCCGCTCGTAGCCCAGGCCGCGGATGTCCATCGCGCCGCGGGAGGCGTAATGGACGATGGATTCCAGGATCCGCCCGGGACACGAGGCGTTGGGGCAATAGCGCATCACCTCGTCAGCGGGCCGCTCGACGGCGGTGCCGCAGGCGGGACAGCGGTCGGGCATCCGCCACGGGGCCGAACGCGTGGCGGGGTCCACCCCGTCCAGCAGAGGACGGACCACCTGGGGGATCACCTCCCCGGCGCGGATCACCTCGACCCGGTCGCCCTCGCGGATGTCCTTCTGCGCGATCAGCTCCTCGTTGTGCAGAGTAGCGGCGCTCACGGTGACGCCCGTGATCTGAACCGGCTCCAGCGACGCCCAGGGATTGAGCGCCCCGGTCCGGCCCACATTGATCTCGATCCGCTTGACCCGGGTGACCGCGACTTCGGGCGCGAACTTTCGGGCGATCGCCCAGCGCGGCTCCCGGCCGCCGACGACGCCGAGCTCGCCGTGGAGCCGCAGGCGGTCCACCTTGACGACCACGCCGTCGGCCTGAAAGGGGAGGTGAGGCAGGCGGTGCTCGAATGACGCGATCTGCCGTTGCACGTCGCCCAGCGTCTCGCACCGCTCGCGGTGCGGCTCGACCTGGAAGCCCCACGCGTCGAGCAGATCGAGGACCTCGGAATGGGTGCCCGCCGGAAGGGTTCCTTCGGTCGGCTCCACCGCAAAGGCGAACATCCGCAACCGGCGCTTCCGGGTAAGGGCCGGATCGAGCTGGCGAAGTCCGCCCGCCGCGGCATTTCGGGGGTTGGCGAAGAGCGGCTCCCCTTCCTTCTCCCGTGCCTCATTGACTCGCTTGAAGCCGGCGTAGGGCAGGTAGACCTCGCCCCGCACCTCCATCGCCCTGGGCCACCCCCGGCCCTTCAGGGTGAGCGGCACATCGGCGATGGTGCGCAAGTTGGCGGTGACATTCTCGCCGATCTCGCCGTTGCCCCGGGTGGCCCCGACGGTGAACCGTCCCGCCTCATACGTGAGGGTGACGGCGGCGCCGTCGATCTTGATCTCGGTGGTGTAGCCGGCGGTGCGCACTTCGGGCACCAGCCGGGCGTTCCGCTCCTCCCAGGCAGCCAGCTCTTCGGCCGAGAAGGCGTTCGCCAGTGACAGCATTGGTCTCTTGTGGGTGTACTTGGCGAATGCGCTGGCGACTGGCGCGCCCACCCGCTGGGTGGGGCTGTCGGGGGAGAATACCTCGGGGTGCTCCGCCTCCAGCGCCTGGAGCTCGCGGAAGACGCGGTCGTACTCGGCGTCGGTGATCTCCGGCGTGTCGAGAACGTAGTACGCGTAATTGGCGCGTTCGATCTGCTGCCGCAGCGAGGCCGCCTGGTCGGCCGCGCGCGAGCTCACCGCGAGGCAGCCTCCTGACTGAGCACTGCCTGTGCCACGCCGGAGAGCCGGCCGATCTCGGGAGAGGTGTCGGTGGTGCCGTCGGGATCGTCCTCCAGCCCTGCCCGTGGGGGGTACGCCGACAGCAGGTTCCGGAGGAACCCGATCAGCGCGGCCTGCTCCCGCTCGCGGCGCCGCAGCGCGCCACTCTCGCCTCGCTGCTGCCGCAGCTTCTCGAAGCGATGGGCATTCCTGAGGGCCTTGGCGGTGAGGTTCGCCACCACCTGGCAGAACTCCAGGTCCGGGGCGGAGAACGCGGGCCCGTCGCGGAAGGTGCGCAGCAGGATTGCGCCGATCGTGGTGCCCCGCCAGGAAATCGGGATCGCGGTGATGGACTTGACCCGGCGGGCGGTGAGCGAGCCTCGCGCCGGACTGAGCGACGGATCGGTGGCCGCGTCGGCGATGAAGACCGTCTCGCCGGTCTGGATCGCCCGGCGCAGCTCGGGATAGCGCTCGAGATCCACCACGTAGTTCCGGATGCCGGGATCCTCGTAGCTCGCCACCAGCCGGACCCGGCGGCCGCCACGCTCGGCGAGGAAGATGGAACAGCGGTCGAGACCGAACGCCTCGCCCAGCCGCAGGGCCACGGACTGGACGATGTCCGCGAAGTGGAGGGTACCGCTGATCTCCTGCAGGATCTCGATCACCGCAAGGAGATGCTTCCGCTCCTGCTCCAGCGCGCTGAGCCGGTGCTGCAGCCGTTCGACCTCATCCAATGCCGGAACTGCGGTCATGATGGTATCCAGGGTGGGATGTCTAGGCTGATAATAAGGCTCTGGCTGCGGCGCGAAAGCCGTGAATCAACCTGCAGTCGCGCTGTCGAATTCCGGACGTGTCACGATGGTTGACGCCACCTCCGTCCCGGCTAGGTTGCACCGGGACCGGCTACTTCTTGTCCGCTATTCGTTTCGCCAGCGCCGCCGCGCGATCCCGATACACCGGATCCAGCAGCTCACGATCCGGCAGGGCCTCGATCTGGCCGAGCTGGTCGCGCGCCTCCTGATACCGTTTGCGGTCGGCGTAGATCCTCGCCAGCTCCAGGCGATGATAGACCCGGGCAGGATCCAGCTCCACCGCTTTCTGGAGATTGGCGATCGCCTCCTCCCACGAGGCCTGGCGGAAGATGCCGGCGCCGAGGAAGCTCTTGGCGAAGAAGCGGCTGAGGCCCGAGAGCCGCATGATCTCCGCGTTCCACCGGCCGAGGATGTGGTAGGCGCCGTCGTACTCGGGGTCGAGCTCGATGGTGCGGAGCGCCTCCTCCCGGATGACCTTGGCGCGCCGGATCCGCTCTTTTTTCCCCATGGTGAGCGACGCCCGCCCGACGGTGGCCGCGACGACGAAATGGCCTTCGGGAGCGGTGGAATCGGCCGCCACCGCGCGCCGGGCCAGGATCTCCGCCCGGGCATAGAGCGAGTCGCGCTCCGCGCTCTTGATGCTGTCGGGGATCTGTTCGCCTTGGTCGAGCAGGGAGACGGCGGCCCGCCAGTTGGCGGCGTAGTCGGTCGAGTCCAGCGCGAGCGCGGCCTCGAAGTGGGCCAGGCCGTTGCGGAGGTCGTGCGCCTGGACCGCCGCCGCGCCCATCGACACGTGGTCCGGCACCGATTGGCCGGCGGCGCGCGCCGGCAGGGCGAGAGCGAGCAGACCAACACCGAGGAGCCAGGAAAGCATGCGGGCGACCGATCCGGGAAGAGGCTCCCAATGGTGATTCCGTCTCTAATCCAGCACAAGCGGGATGGGAACGCGCTGACCCCCGCGGAGTGGGCCGGCCTGATCGCCGACTATACCGCCGGCCGGGTCCCCGATTACCAGATGGCCGCCCTGTTGATGGCGGTGGTCTTTCGCGGCCTGGAGCCCGAGGAGCTGGCCGCGCTCACCGACGCCATGCTCGACTCGGGTGACCGGCTCCGCTTCGACGGGTTCGCCACGCCGCGGGTGGACAAGCACTCCACCGGGGGCGTGGGGGACAAGGTCTCCTTGCTGCTGGCGCCGATGGTGGCGAGCTGCGGGGTGGCCGTGCCGATGATGTCGGGCCGCGGCCTGGGTCACACCGGCGGCACCCTGGACAAACTGGAGTCGATTCCCGGATTCCGCACCCGGCTCTCACTGGCCGAGGCCCGGGCCCAGGTGGAACGCATCGGCTGCGCGATGCTGGGGCAGACGCCGGAGATTGCGCCAGCCGACCGCAAGCTCTACGCGCTCCGCGACGTCACCGGAACCGTGGAGTCGATCCCGTTGATCTCCGCCAGCATCATGTCGAAGAAGCTGGCCGAGGGGCTCGACGGACTGGTGCTGGACGTGAAGACCGGGAGTGGGGCGTTCATTCCGGACCCCGACCGGGCGGTGGAGCTCGCGCGCACCATGATCGGCCTGGGCGAAGCC
>JACCRH010000459.1 GCA_013813675.1 Gemmatimonadales bacterium | reverse complement strand
GAGCGGACCGACGAGGAGGATGGGCGAGGTGGGCTGGGTCGAGCCCGACTCCGGCTCCACCGTGACCGCCGCCGCGCTTACCTCGCCTTCCGCGGGCACGGGGATCTGCTCCACCCGCACATGGCCGGTCGCCTCGGGCTTGAAGGTCACCGACGGCACCGGCGCGCCGTCCTTGATGAACCAGAGCTGGTACGCCCGCCCGTCCGGCACCGCGGGGAGCTTGAATCCGTGCACGATGGCGCGGTGGCGTTGCCGGTCCCAGAAGAGTTGGATCCCGGGATCGGGGTCGCCGCTGGCGGTGAGCTGGAACATCTGGACGCCAGGCTCGAAGATCGCGTTAAGCGTCGCTTCGCGCGCCGCCAGAGATGCCGAGGTCTCCGCCAGGCGCTCCATCGTTCGGCCAAGCCTGGCGCGGAGATCGCGCACCTCGCGCAGTTGCAAAAACCCGAAGCCGAGGCCGAGCACGGCCACCAGTCCTGCCGCGAGCGCACCCCACGGCGTGGAGGAGCGGCGTGCCGCCGGCCCGTGGCGCGTGGCGGGGCCACCGATCCGCGTAAGCATCCGCTCGCGCAGGTCCGGCGACGGCGCGGCGTCCGGGCTACCCAGGGCCAGCAGCGCCACGACGTCCCGATATTCGGCCACCTCGCGCTGGGCCTCGGGGGAGCCGGTGAGGAACGCCTCGAACCCGCGGGCTTCCTCGGACGACAGCGCGCCGAGCGCATACGCCGCGGCGAGATCCTTGAGCGATTCCTGCGCGGGATGACTCATCGGCCGCGCTCGAAGTAGAACGGGCGGAGACATTCCCGCAGCTTCTGCATTCCCAGCCGCACCCGCGTCTTGATGGTGCCCAGAGGCTCCTGCAGCAGCTCGGCGATCTCGGACTGGGTGAGCCCCTCGAAAAAAGCCAGCTCGATGGCGCGCCGCTGGGGGGCCGAGAGCGCCTCGAGGGCGGCCTGCACCTGGGTCCGCCGCTCGGCGTGATCGACTCCGGTCGACGGGTCGACCCGCCAGCCGCCCATCGCGGGCGCGGAATCGGGGCGCTCGGCCGCGGCGCTGGCGGTGATCCGCTCTCGGCGGCTCCGGGCCCGCACCAGATCCAGGGCCCGGCTGCGCGCGATCATGGTGAGCCACCCAGCGACCGATCCGCGCGCGGCGTCGAACCGGGTCGCCTCGCGCCACGCCTGCGAGAAGGCGTCGAGCACGACCTCCTCGGCGTCGGCTCGCTGGCCCACGATCCGATAGGCGACCGCGTACAGCACCTGGCCGTACCGGTCGTACAGCTCGGCCATGGCGCGCTCGTCTCCGCCGGCGGCCCGAGCGACCAGATCGGCGTCGCCGGCGGGCGTCGGCCCGGGGGCGGTACTACGCATCGGCCATGGAGTGCGGGAAGTCGTGAATGGCTCGCTCGTCGGGTGCGGGCTCTCGCGCAGGAGTCTACACGCCTCCGGGGAACGTCCACAAGAACGCCGGCCCGCCGCCGCGGTCACGGAAGAGCCTTCGGCCCATCCCCTCGAGTGAAGATCAAGGTGGCGGAGCGCCCGGCGTAGGTCGCCCGAACCAGGTTGACCTGGTCGGCGAACCGCTCGGTGAGCAGCCGATTGGTCACGGTGGCTCCCCCAAGCCCGCCGGAGACGTAGGCCCGGGAGCGGAGCGTGAGGACGTCGCCGTCGAGCGAGCCCTCGTCCCACGCCAGCGCGACCGGTGATCCGGAACGGTCGAGGAGGACGAGCCGGCCGCTGAGATAGCGGTGCAGCGACGCTCCCGCCGGCTTCTGTCCCGGCGGCGCGCCTACCGCCGGCCCGATGTCGTCGGCGAAGAGCCGGACGGCCACGCTCACCGCACCGCCCGGCTCCTGGGACAGCTCGGTGGCCGAGGTGTGAGTCGGGTGGCCGCCCGCGAAGACCAGCCAGGCCGCGATGAGCGGGAGGAGGCATGCCCCACTCACCACGAGGTCCGCTCGGCCGCCATCGTCACGGCCACGATCACGACCACGGTGGACACCGCGACGACCCTCATCCGATGTCCCAGGCCCAGATCCACCACGGCGAGTGCCAGCCCCGCCGCGCCGCCGGCCGCGCCGGCGAGCACCAGCAGCCCGGCGGTGAGCGTGCGCCGGCGTGTGTGAGGTCTGACGCTCATGAC
>JACCRH010000077.1 GCA_013813675.1 Gemmatimonadales bacterium | reverse complement strand
TGAGGGCCACCACGCCCCAGCCCAGCATCACCCGCGCGTCGTCCCCTGCCCGGCCAGCCGCATCCCCGTAGGCGGTCTCGGCCTCGTCCAGCCGGCCCAAGCGCTCGAGCGCCACGCCGAGGTTGTGAAGCACGGACGCGCGCTGGCCACCCTTCTCGCCCGCCTGGCGGAAGCCCGTGACAGCGTCTTCCCACCGCGCCTGCCGAAGCGCGATCAGCCCGAGGAAAAACGGCGCGGTGGCATCGGACGGCCGGAGATCGGCGACCCGGTGGAACTCGCGCAGCGCCTCGTCCAGCATGGCCGCTTTGTAGAACGCGATGCCCAGGTTGCGATGCTCGTCCACCCGGCTGTCGGTGACCCGCGGGGCGCTCGCCGCCGAGGTTCCCACCCGGTGGGCAAACCCCGCGGTGATGAGACCGAACAGGGCCTTGCCGGCCTCGAACTCCACCAGGCCGCTCTCTTGGATCAGCCGGGTCACGTCGCGGGTGCCGTCGAGCAATGGGACCAGCTGGCGCTGCTCCTCCGACAGTCCAGGGGCCGACTGGCCGATGTGGCCGCCGTCCACCGAGAAGATGAGGTCGAAGGAGGGGATCTTCTTCTCGATCAGACTCCACTCGTCCACCCGCCGGGCGCCTTCCAGCAGCAGGTACTCGGGATTGATCCGCACGAGGAAGTCCTCGCGCTCCGGTCGCACCCCGGCATCGAAGTTGAACGTTCCCGACGTCCAGCTGAACAGGTAGTAGACCGCCTCCTCGATCTGGACCCGGATGTATCGCTCGAGCTCCTCGCGCGAGAGATAGCCGAGTCGCATCAGGATCTCGCCCAGCTTGTGCTCCCGCTCGCCTTCCTGCCGGTCCACCGCTTCGCGCAACTGTTCGGCCGTGATCCGTCCGCTCCGCGACAGGAGGTCGCCCAGACGGTCGCGCCGGTTGACAATCGTGGCGTAGACGATCTGGCCCTCGTCGAAGTAGATGGTGCCGAAGTTGTGCCGGTCGGCGAGCGCGAGGCATCCCGTGCGCCGGCCCAGGAAGAGGAGCTGGATGACGTCGGGGAGGCTCGCCTCCTTGAGGCTTCCTTTGATCGCCATCAGCGCCAGTCCTCCAGCAGCCGATCGGCCAGTTCCGGCCACTCCCACACCATCTTCTCGCGGCTGCGGGCTCCACCTGCCGTCGGAGCGACGATGCCGCTTCCGCGCTGCCCCGGGGGACGGCGGGTCTGCCCTGCCCGCGGAGCATCCGCCGGGCGGCCCGGCGCCACCCCGTCCAGCACTTCTCGCGCGAGGGCCACCGACGGCGGGACATTGCGAGCCTCCGCCGCGTTGAGCACCCGCTGCACCTGGGCGACCAGCATACGGACCGAGTCGACCGGGCGGGCCGCCAGATGATCCACCAAGGCCTGGTCCGCGGCGCCGATCTTCGCCTCGAGCTCCCGGGCCGACACCCGCTCGCGGAGCATGCGGTCCGGTGGGGGCAGCTCGACGACCAGACCGCCCTCGAGCCGGGTCCGGAGCCTCGGCTCCAGTCCCCCGAGCTCCGCCAACGGCACCGCCGAGGTGAAGATCATCTGCCGGCCGGCCTCCAGCAGGACGTTGTAGAGGAGAAAGAGCTCGTCCTGGGTACGATCGGTATCGGCGATGAGATGGACGTCGTCGAGCAGGAACGCGGCCACCCGGCGATACCGCGAGCGCCAGATCCCGACGGCATCGCGGTCGATCGCCTGGATCAGCTCGCCGGTATACTCCGGCGCGCTCAGGCAGGCCACCGGAGGGTCGGAGCCCTCCATCAGCGCATTGCCGATGGCATGCAGCAAGTGGGTCTTCCCGGCGCCGCCGCCACCCACGATGACGAGTGGGTTGTAGCGCGCGCCGGGCTCCTGAACCACCGCGCGCGCCGCCTCCGCCGCGACCTTGGCGGAGGAGCCCTCCTGCCAGTGGTCCAGCCGCCAGAGCGGCGACGGCGCGGCCGGGGGGACGGCCCCTTCACGCGCCTGCGCGCGCAGCGATTCCGCGGCCGCCAGGTCGCCGGGATCGCGAAAGGCTGCGGCTCCCGCCAGATCGCCCGCCAACTCGGCGGTCTCCGCCTCGATGTCGCGGAGCCGCTGCACGTCGCACTCGAAGTCTCTGAGCGCCTGGCCCGGATCGGGCACCACCTCCTGGTCCAGCAGTTTCTGCAGCCTTCCGGTGCGATACCCCTCTCCCTCCCAGCGGAGGATCGCCGCACCGATCTGGCTGCGCCACGCGTCGACCTGTTGCGCCACGGTCGCCGAGATCTCGGTGAGGAAATCGGAGAACTCGTCCGCGGGCGGGGGAGGCTCGGGGAGTCGGGCGGGGGGCGGAGCACCGGCGCCGGAGCGCCCCCGCGTGGCGGCCGCCGCAACCTCGATCCGCTGCACCGGCGTCCCGCCGATCATCGTCCTGGCCTGCTCCGCGTCGATCGGCTTCTCGCTCACCGCTTGAAAGGCGACCAGCCGATTCAGCGCGCCGAGGAGCTCGCGCACGTTGTCGATGTCGAGCCCTGCGACGGCCTCCAGCACTCCCTCGGCGAACGAGGCCCGCCGCTCCTCGGCCTTCCGGCGAAGGATGGCGACCCGGGTCTCGTAGTCCGGCGCGGAGACGTCGATGATCAGGCCCCCGGCGAAGCGGCGGATGAGCCGCTCGTCCAGTGCCTCGATCTCGGCCGGCGGACGGTCGCCGGTGAGGACGATCTGCCGGTTGGCGGTCTGCAGCGCGTCGGTGAGCCGCAGCAGCTCGGCCTGCATCTCCCGCCGGTGGGTCAGAAATTGGACGTCGTCGACCAGCAGCAGGTCCACATCCAGGAAACGCTTGCGATAGGCCTCGCCGTGACCCGCCGCGATCGCGGCGTGAAAGGCCTCGACGAACTCGTCGAGCGTCAGATACTCGACCTGGAGCGCGGGGTTGATGGCGCGGGCGGCGTGGCCCAGGCCCATCAGCAGGTGGGTCTTGCCCAGGCCGGGGCGGGCGTAGACGAAGAGCGGGTTGTACACCGTCCCCGGCGACTCGGCGACGGCCTTCGCCGCCGTGACGGCAAGGCGGTTGGCCGAACCCACCACGAACGTGTCGAAGCGGTAGAGCGGATTGAGGGTGACGGTCATCGGGCCACCGCTCCGGTCGCGAGCCGCTTGAGAACCAGCTCGGAGATCCCGCGCAGGGTCTCGAAGACCCCAGCCCCGTGGAGCGCGTCACCCGCAAAGCTGTGGACCGAACGGAAATTCAGCGCGTCGTCCATCTCTTCGTGAGTCAGGATCAGATCGCGGGGCAGATCCTGCTTGTTGTATTGGAACACCACTGGAAGCTGGCGAATGTCCACCCCCTGCCCCAGCAGGTTGTCCTGCAGATTCTGCAGGCTTTCCAGGTTATCGTCGAAACGGCGAGCCTGGCTGTCGGCCACGAAGACGACGCCGTCGGCGCCCTGGAGCACCAGCTTGCGGGTGGCGTTGTAGTAGCTCTGTCCCGGCACCGTGTAAAGTTGGAATTTGGTCGCAAACCCGGAGATGGAGCCGAGCTCCAGCGGAAGGAAATCGAAGAACAGCGTCCGATCGGTCTGGGTCGCGAGCGACACCATCCGCCCCCGGCGGCTCTCCGGCACACGGCCGTAGACGTACTGCAGGTTCGTGGTTTTTCCAGACCGGCCCGGTCCGTAATACACGATCTTGCAGGTGATCTCGCGCGCCGTGAAGTTCACCAGGGACATGGGCTACCGTCCGAAGAGCGCTTTGAGGCTGGCATCGAGCTCGTGCTCGAAGTTCTCCGGCAGAGCGGCGGCCGCGGGCTGGTCCCGGGGGGCCGCCGAGGCGAGCTGCTGCACCATCTGGTCGAAGAAGAGCTGCACGATTCCCACCGTGGTCTCCGGGCCGAACACCACGAGGCCGATCCAGCGGCCGCGGGGCGTACCGAAGCCGGCGAGCAGACAGCTCTGGTGGGCGCCGTGATGCACCAGCGCCTCGAATCGTGGGGAGCCCATCAACCGGGCGAGCTCCTCGGTCGACGCGCCGATGCCCGCGCCCAGCGCCGCCGCGGTCATGACATCGAGCGAGCGGCTGAAGCCGTGCTGGGCCACCACCTGCCCCGACGAGGTCATGAGCAGGGTCAGCCGCGCGGAGGACTCCTTCAGAAAGGTCTGCAGCGGGGCCTCGACCCAGGGTTCGAGCGCGCGCATCAAGCCACTCGACTCGCGGCGTCAAGCATCTCCAGGCGAGCGAGACCGACGTTGGCGTCGGGGCCGACCACCGCGATGAGCACCAGATCCTGCCGACAGAGCGCGGCGAGAATGGAGCCTCGTTCGGCGCGGAGCTGCACGAATGTCGGCGGCCGCCGCCCCGCACCGTCGGCGGTGCGCACCAGCCGTCCGACCAGGCTCCCCGCCAGCGCGGCCGCCGCGCGCCCGTCGACGCCGTCCATCAACTGCTCGGCGATCACCAGTCCGTCGCCTGCGGAGGCGACCAGCGCCCCGCGCACGCCCGCTACCCGAGTCACCCGATCCAGCGCCGTGCGAGCGTCCGTCACTGGACCTGCTCCAGCCAGGTCTTCGCCGCGCGAGCCGCGCGCTCCGCCACCAGCGCGACGCGTGCCATCGGGAGCGAGGGGTCGCGGGTAGCGAGCAGTACCGTCTCCGGCGAGGGGCGGACCAGCACGAAATGCGCGTCGGGCGATTCCACCGTGATGGTTTGCCACGATCCCAGATCCAGGAGCCGTGCGGCGCGGGCGGCCTCGCGCGATACACCGGCGAGATGCGCCGCCACCCGATCACCGGTCTCGTCACCGTCCGGCGCCGGCAGGCTACCCGCCAGGCGCAGCCCGTTGGCGTCCACCAGCACCAGCGAATGGCCCCCCTCCAGCTCCGCGAAGGGTGCGCCGGGATCGGGCTGCTCCACCGGCTCCGGATCCGCCGTCGTCCGCTTCTCCGGCCCTGCCGGCGCGGGACCCGGCTCCGGCGGACGGGGTACGCCGCGCAGCTCCCGCCGTACTCGCGCCAACGCCTGCGTGATAGTCACGTCGTCCGGGTCGGCCTCGGCCGCGCGCTCCAGGTGGTCGAGGGCCGCCATCGAGTCGCCGGCGCGGAAATAGAGGAATCCGATCCCCTTGAGGGCGCCGGCGCGCATCGGGTCCAGCCGGAGCGCATCGGCCCACGCGTCGAACGCGCCCGCCAGGTCGCCCTGATCGCCGAGAATGCGGCCCAGCAGGTCGTGAGCGTCGGCTAGACCCGGGTAGCGACCCAGCCCGCCGCGTGCCACCTTGCACGCCGCCTCGAGCTGGCCGCGGCGGCGCAACGCTTCGGCCAGCTCGAGAAAGGCGAGGCTGGTCGGCTCTTCGGCGAGCCGGGTGGTGAGGGTGCGGATATCGTCACTCACGGTGTCGCTCGAGCTCCTTTACCATGGTCTCCACCGCGCGGCGCATGCGCTCCACCGCCGGCGCTTCCGATGCTTCGCCCGGGGTGCGAGGACCGAGCCGGCTCCAGGCATGCCAGGTCTCCAGCGCGCTCGAGAACCGGCCCATGGCGGCCTGGCAGATGCCGAGCAGGCGCCGCGCCTCGGGCATGAGCGGATCGCGCCGCAACAGCTCCTCCAGGGCGCCCGCCGCGATGTCGTACTCGCCCTGTGCCAGCGCCTCGCGCGCCGGCACCAGCAAGGCGGCGAGGTCCCGGCCCGGCTCCGGCTCCTGGCCGGGACGCGCCGGATCGCCCAGCACCACGACGCCCGCCGTGGTGAGCCCATAGACCGTGCGCGCCACCTCGAACTCCGAGCGGCCCAGCACCTCGGCCAGAGAGTGCAGGTCGCGCTGGCCGTCCACCGCCGCGAGCACCTCCCACTCGAACGGAATGAGATCCAGGGGTGCCGATCCGACACCGTTCTGGTCCGGCAATCGCGGGACCAGTCCCAGGTGCGAAACCTTGGAGCCGATGCGGGACCACTCGTCCAGCCGGTGGGCACCCTCCATCAACAGGGCCTCGGTCGGGGAGCGGACCGGCGCCTCGATCACGGCCTGGCAGGGCGACCCCTCCTCGAACCGGAAGTAACCTTCGGTCCATCCGAGCAGGTCGAACACCGCTTCCTCGATCTGCGCCTTGACCTGGCGCTCCAGCTCTCGCCGCGATATCGCGCCCATAGCCACCAGGACGTCGCCCAGACGGCGGGCATCGCCCCCGGTCTGCATCGACCGCCCGCGGTGAAGCTCTTCGGCGGTGATCTTGCCGACCCGAACCAGTCGCGCGCCGATCGGCTGCGGATCGCTGCCCACCGAGGCGGCGACCACCCCGCCGCGCTCGAAGCACACCGTGGCCGCAGTCTGCCGGAGGTCGGACGTAACGCGGAGCACTCCGCTCTTCCGGCCCAGATCGAGGAGCTGGAAGACGTCCTGGATGTGCAGATCCTTGAGAGGGCCCTCGAGCGCCACCGGTCACCCCGCCGAGGCTGCGAAGATGTGCTGCAGATCGCGCGCGGAGCGGGCCCGGCTGCGGGCCTGGGCGGCAAAGGGGCCGGCGGGGTCGAGTTGGACCACGCGCTCCCACGCCTCGACCGCCTGGTCGAACTGCCGCCGGCGAGCCAGCGCTGCGCCCTGATGATAGAGGGCGGCTGTGTGCTCGGGATCGAACCGGAGGACCCGGGCGAACGCCTCCAGCGCCTGGACGGTGCGGCCATCGTCGAGCAGTGCCCGCCCCAGCGAGGTGAGGGCTTCGAGCTCGTAGGGAACGGTCTCCAGCAGCCGGATCAGGACCCCGATGGCCGCGCGCGGCGACTCCAGCCGTCCCACCAGATCGGCCAACGCGAGCGCGGCGGCACTGTAGGTCGGAAGCAGGTCGAGAGCGTGCTCATAGGCGGCCCGCGCCGCCGCCCAGTCGCTCCGCTCCTCCTCCAATCCGCCGAGCTCGTACCAGACCCGCACCAGCGACGGATCGAGCTGAAGCGCCGCGGTGAACGCCGCGAGCGCGGCGGAGCGGTCGCCCAGGCGGGCGGAGACCCGAGCCTGCAGGTGGAGCAGGTCGGACCGGCCGGGAGCCAGTGCCTGCGCCTCCCGGATGCCGTCGAGGGCGCCGAGCGCGTCGCCGACCGCCAGGCGCACCCGCGCCCGAGCGACCATCACTTCGACGTCGCCTTGCACCCGTCTCGCCAGCTCGTCGGCCAGCGGTGCGGCCTCCGACGCCCACCCCAGCGCGAGGAGCGCCCGGATCTCGCCCAGCGTGGCGTCCGGATCGTCCGGTGCCGCCGCCCGGGCCTCCCGGTAGCGCTCCAGGGCCTCTCCATAGAGCCCGCGCTTGGCGAACACATCGCCCAGGAGCACGGCGGCGGCCGGCCGCGGCACGCCCCGGGCCGTCGCGCGGGAAACCTCCGCCAGGGCGAGGTCGAGCAGCCCCTTGGCGATGTAGTCGCGCGCCAGGTCGAGTGCGTCGCCCGCAGGGGGAGCGTCGGCCGCCTGCTCCGCTCCGGGAGTCAGCTCCTCGAACAGCCGGTCCAGAACCGGCGCATCGAACTCGAACTCGCCGGCCAGCTCGTCGCCGCCGTGCTCGGCCGCGAGCTCGGGAGCGATGGCGATGGTGGGGTCTTCGTACTGGAGGTCGATGGTCAGGGAGAACTTCTGCGGAACGTAGAGCGGCTCCAGCTCCAGGGCGCGGCGGGTTTCCCGAAGCGCGCCGTCGAAGTCGCCCAACTGGCTCAGTACGAAGCTGAGATTGTAATGTGCCGCGGCGAAGCTCGCGTCGGCGTCCACGGCCCGCCCGAAGGCGTTGCGCGCGTCCTCGAAGCGCCGCAGCTCCATGAGCACCAGCCCCACCCCGTTCCAGGCGACGGCGCTGGACGGCTGCTCCCCCAACGCCTGCTGGTACTCTCCGAGGGCAGCTCGGAACTGGCGGCGTTGAAAGGACAGCAAACCGAGGTTGAGCCGCGCCGCGAGGAGCGGATGGTCGCCGCCCAGCGCCTGGCGAAACGCCGACACCGCCGCATCGGCTTTCGCCTCGTGGGCCCGCACCACACCGAGGTTGTTCCACGCGAGCTGGTAGGCGGAATCGATCCCGACGGCGCGTTCGTAGGAAACGATCGCGTCGGCTCGCCGCCCCGCCTGGTGAAGGCAGACTCCGCGCTCGTTCCAGAGCTTGGGCGAGTCGGGATAGTCGCGGACCAGCCCCTCGTACAGCTCCAGCGCGGCGGCTAGCTCCCGACGGAGCAGGTGGACCTCGGCCATCGCCTGGAGGTTGAGCCGCCGGTCTTCGCCGGCCGCGAGCGCGAGCTGGTACTCCCGCAACGCCTCCTGGTGGTACCCCTTCTGCCGCAGGGCAAGCCCGAGGTTGAAGTGGGCCAGCGCGGCGCCGGGCACCGGCTGTGGTGCGGCTTCCCCGGCGCCGCGGCCCCGCGGTCCTCCGTCCTCGTACCGGTCGAGCGCCAGATTCGCCTGCGCCTTGGCGAGCGTCGGGTTGAGGGCGATGGCGCGCTTGGTGGCTGCCCGCGCCGCCTCGTGCTCGCCCAGGTCGCCATGGACGAAGGCGAGCAGGTAGTGCGCCTCGGCGTAGTCGGGGTTGCGGGCGATCGCTTCTCGGAGGGCGGCGAGCGCGGCGTCGTTGAGGCCGCGGTTGTAGAACACCTCGCCGCTGTAGAACCGGGCGACCGCGCTGGCGGGATCCGCGGCGCAGGCGCGCTCGAGCCAGGCGCTGGCGGCGTCCAGCTCGCCCCGAGCCTTCTCGGCGAGCCCGAGCTGGAGCATCGCAGGAACGTCATGGGGGTGCCACGCGAGCAGCGCCTCGAACTCGGCGATTCCCTCCCCGAACCGGCCCAGCGCCGCGCAGGCACGGGCCAGCTCCCACCGGCTCTCCCGCTCCTCCGGCTGGCGGCGCACCCGCTCGCGCAGCTCGGCGATCCGGCGGTCGTAGTGGCCGCTCTCCCGGTAGGCGATGTCCAGGTTGTCTTGCGACACCTGCATCCGGGGATCGAGCTCGAGTGCTTTCACGAACTCGGCGATCGCCTCCTCCACCAGACCCTTCTGGTGGTAGAGCACGCCGAGATTGTTGTGCGCGCCCGCGTCCGACGGGTCTATCCGGCCGGCGAAGGAACGAAGAACGGCGAGATCGCGCTCCGAGAGCACGGGGCCCGGCATCGATCAGGGCAGGCGGATGGCGTCGAAGATCGCCCGGAGCGACGGCATGTCGGGCAGGAGCAGGAAGTGTCCCCGCAGGGGATCGGTGCCTTCCACCCGGAAGGAGGTATCCACGCAAAAGACGAAGTCGCGGTCGTGGCCGAAGTTCAGGTACGCGGTGGTCAGCACGGCCGCGCTGAGGTCGACGACCAGGCTGGGTACCGAGGGCACCAGCATCATGCCCATGAAATCGCTGAGCGCGTTGAGGTAGGCGCTGGCCAGGATGTTGCCCGCCTCCTTGATGCCCGACTGCTCCATCGCGCCGAAGTCTCCGGTGGCCCCGGGCTCGCGGCGGAGCAGTATATCACAGAGCGTACGGGCGGAGCTCTCGGGAAAGAGCACCAGGGTACGACCGGTGAGATCACCCATCATGTGCATCATGACGGCGGCGATGACGGTGTCGGGAGGGCCGACCAGGTCGGTCACCTCCTCCAGCGCGCGGATATTGACCTCCGGCACGGCGATCATGATCGTGCGGTTGGTCATCTGGGACAGCGCGGTCGCGGCGTGGCCGGCGCCGATGTTAGCCACCTCACGCAACGCGTCGAGCTGCAGCTCTTTGAGATCCCGCACGTCTTCCATGCCTCCTCCTACACCAGCGCCGCGGCGTCGAGGATGAGCGCCGGCGACCCGTCCGCCAGGATGGTCGCTCCACCCACGAACGGCGGCATGCCCCGGGGCGCGTCGAACGGCTCCACCACGATGTCCTGCTGTCCCATCAAGGCGTCCACCACCAGCGCCGCCCGGCGGTCGCCGATCTCCAGTATGACCGTCGGCGCGCGTGGCGGCGCGGGCCGGGGCTGGTTGCGCACCAGCTCCCGCAGGTGCACCGTCGGTATCACTTTGTCGCGCACCAGCAGCGCCTCCCGGTCTTGCACCGCGGTCACCGAGCGCGGATCGAACTCCACCGTCTCCGCCACATAGGCCAGCGGGACGGCGTAACACTCTCCCGCGGCACTCGCCAGCAGGGCCCGGACGATCGCCAGGGTCAGCGGGACCCGGATGGTAAAGGTCGTCCCCCGTCCCAGTTCACTTCGGACCTCGATGGTGCCTCCGAGCGCGCGGACCCGGGTGACCACCACGTCCACGCCGACACCGCGCCCCGAGACGTCGCTCACCGCCTCGGCGGTGCTGAACCCGGGCCGGGCCAGCACCCGAAGCAGCAGGTCGTCGGAGAGGGTCTCGGCGCCGCCGTCGACCAGGCCCTCACGACGCGCCTTGGCCAGGATGACATCCCGGTCGATTCCCCGGCCGTCGTCGCTCAGCCGCAGCGCGACGTAGTTCCGCTCCCGGCTCGCCGAGAGGAGGATCCGGCCTTCCTCCGGCTTCCCCGCCGCCACCCGCTGGTCCGGCGGCTCGATGCCGTGGTCGGCCGCGTTGCGGATCAGGTGCAGCAGCGGCTGTCCGATCTCGTCCAGGACCGAGCGGTCCAGCTCGATCTCGTCTCCTTCGGCATCGAAGCGGATCCGCTTGTCGAGGTCCCGGGCCAGATCGCGCACCACCCGGGGAAAGCGCTCCAGGACCTGGCCCACCGGCGTCATTCGGGCGGCGAGGACCTCGGCCTGCATGCCGGAGACCAGTCGCGCGATCCGATCGCTCACCTCGGCGAGCTCCCGGTCGGCCGAGCCGGCGACGAGGACTCCGAGGCGGTTCTTGGCCACCACCAACTCACCAACCTGCTTCATCAGCGCGTCGAGCCGGCCGAGATCCACCCGGATCTGACGGGCCTGGCCGGCCGGCGCCCCGCCGGTCCCGTTTTCCTCGAAGCGGATGGAGTCCACGTGCCCCGCGCCCCGAAGGGCCACCAGCACCTGTTCCTCGCTCGCCCCGCTCGCCAGCCGAAAGGAGAACCGGCCGTTGAAGTCATGATTGTCGAGCTGCGACGCCGGCGGCTGAAGGGCACTCACCACTCCGAGTGACTCGGCTCGCCGCACCACCAGCGCCGCCCGGGCGCCCCGCATCACGGCGTCGCGGTGGAGCGCGACCTGAATCGGCCGGACCGGCCCTTCCCATGCCGTGACGCCGGCGATCTCGCCGGTGTCCGGCACGGCGCTCAACCGACGCGGCGTCTCGAATGCCGCGCCGGCCGCCGCGACATCGAGATCCGCGGTCAGCGTCTCGTCGGGCGGAGAGTCCGCGCCGACCACGGCGCCCTCGACCGACGCCGCCAGCGCGTCCACCGAGCGGAAGAGCAGTTGGAGTACCGCGGGGTCCGGGGCGACGGTGCGCTGCCGCAGCGCGTCGAGGAGATTCTCCAGCCGGTGGGCCAGGTCGGCCACGCCGGCGTACCCCATCGTCGCCCCCATCCCCTTGATCGTGTGGATCGCGCGGAACAGCCCCCCGACCGGGCGGGTGGCGGCGGGCTCCCGCTCCCACTCGAGCAGCAGCTGGTTGCAGGCGGTCAGATGTTCCCGGCTCTCCGCCAGGAACAACGCGGCGTACTTCGAGAGGTCCATCGGTCAGCCCAGGACGCGCTGCACGGCCTCGAGCACGCGGGAGGGCTGGAACGGTTTCACCACGAAGTCCTTGGCGCCCGCCTGAATCGCCTCGACCACGAGGGCCTGCTGCCCCATCGCGCTGCACATCAGAATCTTGGCGTCGGGATCGGTCTTGCAGATCTCGCGCACCGCCTCGATACCCCCCATGTCGGGCATCACGATGTCCATGGTGACGAGGTCGGGCTTGAGTTGACGGTACTTGTCGACCGCCTGTACCCCGGACTCGGCCTCGCCCACGACCTCGAACCCAGCCTGAGTGAGGATGTCGGTGATCATGGTGCGCATGAAGATGGCGTCGTCGCAGACGAGGACGGTGTGACTCACGACAGCTCCTCCGGGCAGCGAGACAACTGGCGGCGGGAGGAACTCCCGCCTACGCGCCGATTATGGGCTCGAACAGCCGGTCGATGTCGAGCAGGATGAAATGCTGGCCGTCGCGCAGACCGACCGCGCGAACCAACCGCGGGTCCACCCCCGGCAACTCCGCCCGTTCGGCCACCGACTGCGCCGGAACCTCGAGGAAGTCCAGCACCTGGCCGACCCCCAGTCCGTAGCGCCGGCCACCCACTTCCACCAGTACGATCGCGCCTTCGTCGCCGGCCCGCCGCTCCTGCTGCAGCAGCACGTGGCCGTCGAGCACGGTGAGCAGCGTGCCGCGGACGTTGACCAACCCTTCGATCGCCTGGGCGACGCCCGGGATGCGGGTGGCCGGCAGGCGCGGCAGGATCTCCCGCACGATCCCTGCCGGGGCCGCGCAAATAAGCGCACCGATCCGAAAGATGACGGCGTGGAGCGTCTTCGAATTAGCCATCTCTATTATAGAAAAGAAGATAGCTCAGGGGTTC
>JACCRH010000444.1 GCA_013813675.1 Gemmatimonadales bacterium | reverse complement strand
CTCCGGCGCCGAGTATACATATGACTATGACACTCCCCGTTGCCATCGCCGATCTCCGCCGGGAATACGCCCGCGCCCGGCTCGACGAAAAGGACGTGAGCCGGGATCCGATCGCGGAGTTCGCCGGGTGGTTCGCCGAGGCACAGGCCGCTCAGCTCGAGGAGCCGAACGCCATGACCCTGGCGACGGCCACGCCCGATGCGGTTCCCTCCGCGCGCATCGTCCTGCTCAAGGGGTTCGATGAACGGGGGTTCGTCTTCTTCACCGACTATCGGAGCCGGAAGGGCAGGGAGCTGGATGCCAACCCCAGGGCCGCTCTGGTGCTGCACTGGAAGGAGCTGGAGCGGCAGGTCCGGATCGTGGGCGAGGTGATCCGCGCGTCGGTAGAGGAATCGGAGGCGTATTACTCCTCCCGGCCCCTGGGAAGCAGGCTCGGCGCGTGGGTTTCGCACCAGAGCCAGGCGATTGCGTCGCGCGAGGTGCTGGAGGCTGGACTGCGGGAGATCGAACGGCGATTTCCGGGTGGCGACGTGCCGCTACCGCCGCATTGGGGCGGCTACCGCGTGCGGCCGGAGTCGATCGAGTTCTGGCAGGGGAGGGAGAACCGGCTGCACGACCGGATCAGGTACACCAGGCAGGACGCCTCCTGGCGCATTGAGCGGCTGTCGCCTTGAGTCTGTGTGCCTCATCCCCAGCGCAGCGAGGGATCTAGCCGGCGGGTGTCGATGACCGCGGAGAAGCTAGGTTCGGAGCCGGCGTGCGGCACCATGATACCGGCTGAGCCGGCGCGGCGCGGTACCGTGCCGTATGTGTCCCCCTTGCCACCCCGCCAGCGCCGAGACGAACATATGGGCATGGCCGCCCCGCTCTATCACACCGCCGAAATGGTCCGGGCACTCCCGGACGACGGAAACCGCTACGAGGTGGTCTACGGGGAGCTGCTGGTGACGCCGGCTCCCAGGCTGTGGCACCAGAAGCTGGTCTTCCGCCTCGCCTCCGCCCTCGACTTCTATCTGCGAACCGAGCGGGTAGGCGAGATGTTTACCTCGCCGGCAGACATTTCCTGGGGCCCGGACGTCCTCGTCCAGCCAGACGTGTTCGTGGCGGACCGGGCGCAGGCGCGAACTCTCGAGTGGTCCCGCGTGCGCGATCTCCTGCTGGTGGCCGAGGTGCTGAGCCCTGCGACCGCGCGACAGGACCGCTTCCTCAAGCGCCGTCGCTATCAGGATGCCGGCATTCCGGTCTACTGGATCGTCGATGGTGACGAGCGTCAGGTCGAGGTCTGGACGCCGGCCGACGCCTTTCCGCAGTTTGAACGCGAGCGCCTGACCTGGCATCCTCCCGGTGCGGGTCAGGCGCTGGTTCTTCCACTGGAAGACCTGTTTCGGCCGCTCTAGTGGCGCTGCTCTAGCTCTATGGGCGGTTCCCCGGTCGGCAAAAATTGCACGACCACCGCTCGGGTAGCTAGGGGGCACCGGGGCGGCGTGTTGAGTGCGATGGCTCGGCTCTGACGCGACATTTCCCCTGCCCGCGAGTATACATACGGTGTCGCGGCGCCGGGCACGCGCGGCGATCGGTAAGCTGCTCGTGGAAAACGAAGCGGGCGGGCCACTGAGCGATGGAAACCAGAAACGCGTGAGCATGACTCCGATATCCCTCGACACCAGTCCCTACTGGTCGACCTCAGCGACCTTCCCCCCATTCGCCAAACTCAACAGCGACGCCCGCGCGGACGTGGTGGTGGTCGGTGGCGGCGTCACGGGCCTGACCGCGGCGTACCTCCTGGCCGAGGCCGGACGGTCGGTGCTGCTGGTCGAGCGCGGGCGCTGCGCCGCCACCGATACGGGACACACCAGCGCCCACCTGACGATGGTGACGGACACGCGCCTGGGCGAGCTCGTGAAGCGCTTCGGTCGCCCACACGCTCAGGCCGTCTGGGACGCCGGATTGTCGGCGATGGCGCAGATCGACGGGATCGTTCGACGACACCAGATCGATTGCGGGTTCGATTGGGTGGAGGGCTATCTCCACGCGCCGCCGGACGCCAAGGACGCCGGCGCCGTGGAGAGTCTGAAGCTGGAGGCCGATCTGGCCGGCGAGCTCGGCTTCGACGCGGCGTTCCAGGACGCGGTGCCGCTGGTCGGCACGGCCGGGATCCGCTTCGAAGGGCAGGCCCGTATCCACCCGCGAAAGTATCTGGCGGGCATGGCGAAGGCCCTCGCCGCCGCCGGCGGCCGCATCCATGAGAACACCGAGGCCACCGAGTTCTCTACCGACCCGCTGTCCGTAACGGCCAATGGGCACCGGGTGACCTGCAACGATGTCGTGATCGCGACCCACAACCCGCTGGTCGGCGTGGGCGGCGTTACTGGGGCAACGCTGTTCCAGACGAAGCTCGCACTGTATACCAGTTACGTGGTCGCGGGCCGGGTGCCGAAGAGCACCGTGCCGGACTCCCTGTGGTGGGACACCGCCAGTCCCTACCGCTATCTCCGCGTCGAGCCGCACCGCGCCTACGACCTGGTCATTCTTGGCGGCGAGGACCATAAGACGGGCCAGGCCTCCGACACGGAGGCATGCTACGATCGGCTGGCGCGAGCCATCGTGGCCCTGGCGCCGGGTATAGAGATCACCCACCGCTGGTCCGGGCAGGTGATCGAGACTCCGGATGGCCTTCCCTACATCGGCTCGACGGCTGATCACCAGTACTCCGCCACTGGCTACGCCGGCAACGGCCTGACCTTCGGCACCCTCGCCGGGACGATGGTGACGGACCGGATACTCGGCCGCCCGAACCCCTGGACCGAGCTCTTCGATCCCGCCCGCAAGGCGATCCGGCACGGGGTGTGGGATTACCTCAAGGAGAATGCGGATTACCCCTACTATCTGATCCGCGACCGATTCGCGGGGGCGGCAGGCCGGTCCTTGCGATCGGTGAAGCGAGGGCAAGGAAAGATCATCGAGCGCGACGGAACCAAGGTCGCGGCGTACCGGGACGAGGCTGGAGCGGTCACCATGCGCTCGGCCACGTGCACTCACATGGCATGTCTGGTAGCCTGGAACAGCGCGGAGAAGACCTGGGACTGCCCCTGCCACGGCTCTCGGTTCACCCCGGCCGGCGAGGTGATCTCCGGGCCGGCGGAATCGCCGCTGCCGGCAATCGATTGAGTCCACCTTCCTCGGCCTTCTGCCCGAGACGGCCTCGAAGTCGTATCCCCGGATGAAGATCGCCACCTGGAATGTCAACGGGATCCGGGCGCGCGGCGCCCAGGTCGAGGAGTGGCTGGAGCGCGAGCACCCCGATGTGGTCTGTCTCCAGTTCACCTGGTGGGCGCCGTGGCGCAACCTCCGCGCTCGCAACATCGGCTGGCGATTGGACTATCTGCTGGCGTCGCCTGGTCTCGCCGCTCGGGCGCGGAGCTGCGTGGTCCAGGCCGACGTGGGGACCAGCGATCACGCGCCGGTCGTGATGACGACCGGCTGATCAGATGGGTCGGAAGAGATCGGTGAGGTCGAGCTGGAAGGGAGTCTCGGCGCCCGCGGGCCACCAGTCGACATGCTTGCGCTTGAAGGACGGGCGCTCGTCGCTGGGCGTCCAGACCTCCACCGCGCGCAGGTCTCCATCCACCACCCAGTACCAGGGTATCCAGCGCTCCTGATAGAGCCTCCGCTTGGTAAACCGGTCCGCCCGGGCGGAGGTTGGGCTCAGCACCTCGATGGCGAGCATCAAGTCGCGCATGGCCGCCCAGTCGAGCGCACGCGCCTGTTCGATCGGCACGACGAACAGATCGGGTTGCACCAGTAGGTCTTCGCCCCAGGAGATATCGGCCGGCGAGGCCACGAGATGGCCGACCGGCTCCTTGCGCAGATATCCCATAAGGGCAAAGTGGAGTCGCGACACCAGCTCCTGGTGCCATGGCCGAGGCGCCGGCGTCACCAGGAGCTCGCCATGCACCGTTTCGTAGCGGTTGCCGTCCGCGGGGAAAGCGCGGACCATCTCGGCGGTATAGTAGACGGGGGCGGCCATGCCCATACGATACGCTCGGCGTCGCAGAGTAGGCAAGCGGACCACATGGTGTACGCTGTGGAATGAAGCTCCCTCCTATATCACCCTCGATCCGCAAGGCGTGGCGGCAGCGCCCGCTCGCGGCAAGACTGTCTGATCAGTCGGTACGAACGGCGACCCGGTCGCACAACGGCAGCCACCGGTCCTTCGGGCGCCACTCCCAGGTAGGCGTCTGGGTTCGCCCATCCGAACTGAACTCGATCCTCGCCCGCTCGGTCTCGCCGGTCACGGTCCACACCTATCCCTCGACCGCCACGTCGTAGTGGCGGTAGAACCCATGATTCTCAAACGATCGCGCGAAGTAGCGACCGGTGACCGGGTCCACCCCCATCACGCTGAGCGTATCGAACGGCTTGCCCCCGGTGGTCGCCCGCTCGTCTTGGATCAGGAAGAACTTGCCGGTGTGCCATTTCCCGGTGTGGGTGCTGACCCACGGCTCGGCCGCGCTCTTGGGATCGTCGGCCGGCTGCTTTGGGCTGCCATAGGACTTGCCTTCCGCCTTCCACCGGCCGAGGAAGACAGCCAGGGCCTGGTGCTGCGCGCCGCGGGTGGGCGGCGGCTCATTGTCGCGGATGGTCATCTTGGGGAACCATCGTCGACCGGCTGGAGGCCCACCTGGCGCCGGGGGATTGATGTGACATCAGCGCCCTAAAAGTTCGCCGTCACCCCTCCCAGCACCCGCCGCCCGATGACCGAGCCTCCGAACAGCTGGAGGCAGAGGGTGAGACGGGTGCGAGTGCGGAGAGACGCGGACGAGTCACGTCGCATACCGGGCATCCTTCGCTTGAGGCGACTGGGACGCGGAACCGCGGATCGCGGACCGCCGGGCTTCAGGGGCTACGGCTTCGTCTGGGGAGCTACAAGAGTAAAACGGAGGGTAACGCTCGCCAAGACTGCGGATCGGGGGCTGATTCCCTTGTCATCCTGAGCAAAGCGAAGGAGGCCATGACCGCGCCTCCTTCGCTTTGCTCAGGATGACAAACGATCACGCCTCGGCGATGGCTGCCGCCTCACGCGCCGGCATCGCAATCGACATTGCCCCATCCACCCCCATCCTCGCCACCTCCCCGATCACCGTCACGATCGGAGCCTCCAGCCCGTCCCGCTCCGCCGCGTCGGCGATGGTGGCCAGCGTCGCCAGGGTCACCCGCTGCGCGGGCAGCGTGGCCGACTGGATGCACGCCGCCGGCGTGTCGGGGTCGCGGCCGGCGGCCACGAGCCGGGCGGTGAAGGCCGGCAGGCTGGAGCGGCCCATCAGCACCACGATTGTGTCCACCGCCGCGAGCGGGGCGACGTCGTGCTCGCCGTCCTGGCCCGCCTGGTGGGCGGTCACCACCGCGAACGACCGCGCGATCCCCCGCGCGGTCACCGGGATGCCGGCGGCGGCGGGCCCCGCGATGGCGCTCGACACCCCGGGCACGACCTCGCAAGGCACTCCCGCCTCGCGGCAGGCGGCCAGCTCCTCGCTTCCCCTTCCGAAGACGAACGGGTCACCCCCCTTGAGCCGCACGACTTCCCGCCCCGCGCGGGCGCGGTCCACCAGTAGCCGATTGATCTGCTCCTGAGAGAGTGGAGCGTGTCCAGGACCCTTGCCGACGTCCACCAGCTCCGCGCCCGCCCCCGCCTCCTGCAGCAGCTCGGGTCCGATCAGGCGATCGTGTATCACCACGTCGGCGCGCCGGAGCAAATCCAGCCCGCGCACGGTGATGAGGCCAGGATCACCCGGGCCCCCGCCGACGAGGCGGACGGTGCCGGTCGTGGTCAGCGGGGAGCGGCCGCCGCCCCGGCGGGTGAGACGCGGCGGCGGCGGTGGATGCCGCCGCGCGAGATCGACGATCACGTCGAGCAACCCGGGCAGCGTACCCAGTGCGTGGTCCACCACGATCAGCCGGTGGTCCACCCGACCGGCCAGGGGGAACTCCCCCGGTTCCAGGCCGACCGCGCGGGGAATGTCTTCGGCGGCATGGGATCCTCCGCCGATGAGGAATGGCAGCACCAGTACCGGGCCCTCTGGTCTGGTGCCAAGCGCTTCGGCGAGCCCCGGATCGTCGTCCACGAACCCGGCGATCACCTCACCAGCGACCCGGCGCCGGCGCAGCGTCTCGGCCAGGTGGAGCGTGGTGTCCCGGCTGGCGGAGTGCCGCCGGGTGCCGTGCCCGGCGAGCAGCAGGGTGGTGTCTGCCCTCGGAAGGCCGTACTCCCGCAGCAGCTCGCTCACCCGCCGCGCGACCAGGGGCGCGATTCCCGGATGGGCCCCCACCGGCGGCGTCCGCCGCAGCCGGACATCGGGAAATCGCCGGTTCTGGGCGAGCGCATCGGGCAGGACCACGTCGGCGTAGTGGCCGGCGCTGGTCATCACCGGCACGACCGTCACCGCCTCCGACTCCAGCTCGTCGAGCACCGTGTCGAAGCCCGGCTCCCCCTGATGGAAGGCGACCGCGACCTCGTCGAACAGCCGCCGCTCGCGCACCGCCTGGGCCAGGCGCCGGACCAGCGCGTTGGCTGCCGGATCGCTCCGGGAGCCGTGGGCCGCGAGGACCAGCGCGCCGCCGCTCACGAGCCGACCGCCAGAGCCACCAGCTCCGCCGTAGGCTGCTCCCGCCCGCTGATCGAGGTGCGCCGATCGGGCCGGCCGGCCAGCCGCTGGTAGAAGTCGCTCAGCCCTTCGCCCGGCTCGCGCTCCGCCGCCCAGCGCAGCAGCAGCGGCCGCACCGCATCGAGCAGCTCCTCCACCCGGACGTCGGCCCGGAACAGGTCCACCACCCGGTCTCCGCCGAGCCCGCCCCCGACGTACACGTTGTAGAGGCCGAGCGACCGGCCCACGAACGCGATATCCGCGGTGTAGGGACGGGCGCAGCCGTTGGGACAGCCGGTCATCCGGATGGTGAGCGGCTCGTCACGGAGCCCCAGGGCCGTGAGCTCGCTTTCGAACCGATCGAGGATGTCCGGCATGGCCCGCTCCGACTCGGCGACCGCCAGGCCGCAGGTGGGGAGCGCGGGGCAGGCCATCGAGAACCGCCGCGCCGCCGACAGCTCCTGCGGCGGCGTCACCCCGTGCTCCCGGAGGATGCCCTCCACCGCCTGCACCGCGGCGTCGTCCAGGTCGGTCAGCAGCACGTTCTGCTGTCCGGTCAGCCGCACCCCCGGGCGGAAGCGGCCGACGATTCGATGGAGCGCGCTCTTGAGCCGGTGACCGCCGCTGTCGGTGATGCGCCCGCTCTGCACGAACACGCCGTAGAACCACCGGCCATCGGGCTGGCGGTGGCGGCCGAGGTGATCGTGGTAGGGCAGCGCGGGAAGCTCGACCGGATGAACCAGCGCGAAGCCCGCCCGGCTCTGGAATTCGGCGCGGAATCTCTCCATTCCCCACTCCGCCACCAGATACTTGAGCCGGGCGTGGCGCCGGTCGGCGCGGTTGCCGAAGTCGCGGAAGATCGCGGCCACGATGCGCACCGCCTCGACCGCGTGCTCCGGGGCCACGAAGCCAAGCGGCTCCGCCAGCCGGGCCGTGGTGTCGGCCTTGTGGTGGGTCATGCCGAGCCCACCGCCGACCAGGACGTTGTAGCCGCGGACGGCTCGGCCGTCCACGATCGCCACCAGCCCCACGTCCTGTGACCGGATGTCCACGCAGTTGTCGGTGGAGAGGGCGACGCCGGTCTTGAACTTTCTGGGGAGATAGGCGTCGCCGTAAAAGGGCTCTTCCTCCTCGGTGGAAACCTGCCGTTCGCCGTCGAGCCAGATCTCGTGGTACGCCTTGGACGCCGGACGCAGGGCCTCCGCGATCCCGCGGGCGGCGGCACGCACCGCGGCGTGCGCGTCGTCCTCCACGGGGGCGGGGCAGCCCATCACGTTGCGGGAGACGTCGCCGCAGGCCGCGAGCGTGGTCATGAGCCGCCGATTCACTTCGGCGATGGTCGGCTTCAGCGCCCGCTTCAGGACGCCGTGGAACTGAAACCCCTGCCGGGTGGTGACCCGCAGCGTGCCGTCGGCGTACCGGTCGGACACCGCCTCGAGAGCCAGGTACTGGCTCGCGTCCAGCATGCCCGCCGGCAGCGCCACGCGAACCATGAACGAGAACGCCTTCTCCGCGCCCTCGTCTCGGCTACGCCGCGCGTCGCGGTCGTCCTGCTGGTAGGTGCCGTGAAACTTGAGCAGCGTGAGGTCGTCGCCCTCGAAATGGCTGACGTCCGCCGCGATGGTCTCCGAGATGGTGCCTCGCAGATGACGGCTCTCGCGCTTCGCCTGCTCGACCTGGGATGCTTTGGCCATTGCTGATCCGGTTGTCCGGTGTAGGGTATGTCAGGCGACGGAGACTGCGCGTTCAGTGTCATCCTGAGCGCAGCGAAGGAGGCATAGCTCGGTTTCGCCTCCTTCGCTCCGCTCAGGATGACACGTCGCCTGATGTCGCCACTCGCATTTTTCCGCGTTCTCTCGGCGTGCTGTCATGGTTACGACGCCCGCCCGACGATCTGGTGCAGTCCGCACTCGTTCTTCTCCAGCCCTCTCCACCGCCCTTCCCGGGTGTACTCCCCGGTGACGTTGCCGGTGACGGGAAGCGTGCAGTGGGTGCACCCCAAGGTCGGGTAGCCGCGGTCGTGCAGCTCGTTATAGGGCACCCCGTGCTCCTGCACGTAGGCCCAGACCCGGGCCCGGTCCCAGCCCGCGAGCGGGCTCACCTTGAGGAGCTGATACTTCCAGTCCCACTCGACCACCCGGAGCCCGGCCCGGGCGGGCGACTGGCTCCGCATCAGCCCCGCCACCCATACGTCGACGTCGCCGAGGGCGTGGTGGAGCGGCTCCACCTTGCGGAGGTTGCAGCAGGTGTCGGGGTCCCGGGCCCAGAGCTCGGGGCCGTACAGGCTTTCCTGGGCCTCGGGCTGGAGCGAGGTGCCGCGATTCTCGAAGCTCAGATGGGGGTAGCGGGCGGCCAGCCGATCGCGGAGCCGGAGCGTCTCGGGGAAGAGGAAGCCGGTGTCCAGGTAGAGCACCGGGACCGTGACGCCGTGCCGGGCGATCATGTCGATGAGCGCACAGCCTTCCATGCCGAAGGCCGTGGTCATCACCAGGCGCCGCCCGGCGAACCGCTGGAGCGTCCAGGCGACGATGTCTTCGGGCGGCGAATCCTCGCCCAGCTCCGGGTCGATATCCCGTACGATCTGCATCCCTGCTCCCTGGCAGCGGAGGTCCCCGACCACCAAAAACAAAAAGGCCCGCAGGACATTCCTGCGGGCCGGGTGCTGCATGTACGTCAGTGGCGCGCTAGGTCGTCCCGTCGGGATGATTACCGGTCATACAACAACACGCCGCCGCCATCGACCGCGAGGCGGGGTTGTGCAACCGGGGGACGCGAGCGACACGATAGCTCATGTTCCTAGGCTAGCGCGCGTTGGGGTGGCTGTCAACCTCGGTCGCTTACTGCGCGGCCGCGCTATCGGCCGGCCAGGCGGTGGTATCGGCCGGAATGGTGGTGCTGTCCATCGGCTCATCCGCCATCGGCTCGTCCGCCATCGGCTCATCCGCCATCGGCTCGTCCGCCGGAACGGTGGCGTCCGCGGCCGGCTCTTCCGCCGGAACCGTGGCATCGGCGGCCGGGTCCTCGGCCGGAACCGCGCCCTCGACCGGGGCCGTGGCGGTGGTGTCTTCGACGACGGGGGCGCTGGTGTCGGCCGGAGCAGCCGTGGCGTCGGTCGGTTCGGCTGTCTCGGGCGCCGGGGCGGCTCCGGTGTCAGCCTGCTTGCTGCAGGCCACCAGGGCGAACGCGGCGATGAGGGGAAGCAGGAGAGATCGGGGCATTGGCAGGCTCCTAATCGGGTGAACTACGTCGACGGCTGGGCTTCCGGGCGGAGCCAATGTAGCTCGACAATCGCGATTCCATAAGGGTGGGTCAGTCGGGGCCTCGCCCGGAGGTCATTGGCCTGCAAGTATTTGCATCTGAACCCCCGGGCTAGGATGGTCCGGCGTCGGGGATGGTCTCCCCCCCTGTGACGCGCGCCACAGGGCAGAGATGAGACCGCTCGTATCCTGGTCCTCAAGGCTGGAGCCGGTCGGGAGTATTCGCCAAGGAGAGTGTATGCGAGGCATCGCCGTGCTGGGAGTCGTGCTCATCGTAGCCTGGGTGGTGGGCTTTGTGGTGTTCAAGGTCGCAGGAGCGCTCATTCACCTGCTGCTCTTCGTCGGCGCCATCATGCTGATAGTGGGGCTCATCCGGCGGGCGCG
>JACCRH010000431.1 GCA_013813675.1 Gemmatimonadales bacterium | reverse complement strand
ATCAGCGCGTCGGTCATCCCGTCGCTGAAGTACTCGTCGGCGGTGTCGGGGCTCGCGTTGACCAGCGGCAGGACCGCGATTGAGGTGGGCCTGGGCCCCGGTGCACCGACGGTGGGCGCGGCCACCGGCGCGGTGTAGCGAAGCCAGAGGGTCACGCCGAGCAGGCCGAGGACGGCGAAGGAGAAGAACGCCCAGCGGGGGGAAAGGCGGCGGCGGAGCGCGACGCGCGCGTCAGGGAGAGCCTCAAGCTCGGCGGTGTCGAGCGTCGGAGGCGGCTGCGTCGTGGGATCGGTGGACTGAGTCACGCGTAACTATACGCCCGGTGCGCGCGGGCTGGCCAGGCGGCGGGGGTGGTATAGGTTATTGAGCGGCTCTCAAGACCAAGTCGCTGTCATCCTGAGCGTAGCGAAGGAGCCAGGAGGACGCTTCGGCTCCTTCGCTACGCTAAGGATGACAATGGTGACTTCGTCATGACGCCACCCGCCGGCAGTCTTCTCCTCGCTCTCCTGCTCTCACCCGCTGCGCTCGCGGCGCAGGATTCACTCGCGACTGTCGTCCGCGCGGCGCGGATGCTCGACGTCTCCACCGGACGAATGACGAGTCCCGCCTCGGTCAGCGTGAGGGCCGGGCGCATCGAGGCGGTCGGGGGCGCCGTTCCCGCGGGGAGCCGAGTGCTGGATCTGGGCGACGTGACGCTCCTGCCGGGGCTCATCGACCTGCACACCCATCTCACCAGCGACCTATCCACGCCCGATTGGGTCGCGGAGCCGGTGCGGGGCACCCCCGCGAGCTGGGCGCTTCGAGGCGCGATGAACGCGCGGATCACGCTTCGGGCCGGCTTCACCACGGTGCGCGACGTCGGCGCCGGGGGGTTCTCCGACGTCGCGCTGATGCGGGCCATCGACGGGGGGCTCATTCCCGGCCCGCGGGTGGTCCCCTCGGGGCACGCGATCGGCATCACCGGCGGGCACTGCGACGCGACCGGCTGGGCGCCGGGCATCGCCGAACAGGGGCCCGAGACCGGCGTGGCGGACGGACCGGAGAGCGTCATCCGGGCGGTGCGCTACCAGGTCAAGCACGGCGCGAAGGCCATCAAGCTCTGCGCCACCGCCGGAGTGCTCTCGTTCGAGGGCTCGGTCGGGGCCCAGCAGATGGCCGACGAGGAGATCCGGGCGGCGGTGCGGGAGGCGCAACGGCACGACCTTCCCGTCGCGGCCCACGCCCACGGACCGGAAGGGACCCTGGCCGCGGTGCGTGCCGGTGTGGCATCCATCGAGCACGGGTCCGTCCTGACCCCGCCGGTGCTTGCGGCGATGAAGCAGCGGGGCACCTGGCTGGTCCCGACGCTCTACCTGCGCCAGGCGATCCGGCGCGACCTCCTGCCGCCGCCGATCCGGGCCAAGATGGACGAGGTCACGCCGCTGATGGACCGGAGCTTCCGGCTCGCGCTCCGATCGGGGGTGAAGATCGCGTTCGGCACCGACGCCAGCGTCTTCCCGCACGGGCAGAACGCGCGGGAGTTCGCGGTGCGGGTCAAGCTGGGGCAGACGCCGCTGGAGGCGATCCGCGGCGCCACGCTTTACGCCGCCCAGGTGCTCGGGGTGGAGGACCGCGGCGTCATCGCGCGGGGCAAGTTGGCGGATCTGGTCGCTGTACGCGGTAATCCACTTCGCGACATCGGGTCGCTCGAGCGGGTCGCCTTCGTGATGAAGGGTGGCGAGGTGGTGGACGTGACCCCACCACTGCCCGCGCCCATGGCCGTGGTGGTTCGGGCGGCGCGCATGGTGGACGTCGAGCGCGGCGCGGTGGTGAGCCCCGGGGTGGTGGTGGTCGACAGCGGCCGGATCAGATCGGTCGGCGGCGCGGGAATTCCGGCGGACGCCAAGACCATCGACTTGGGGGACCTCACGCTCCTTCCCGGCCTGATCGACGCCCACACCCACCTCACCGCCGACTACAACCGCGGCTGGGAGCTGAGGCCGGCGCAGGAGACCCCGGGCGACCGCGCGCTCCGCGGCGCACGGAACGCCGGCATCACTCTTCGCGCCGGCTTCACCACCGTGCGGGATCTCGGCGCGTCCGATTTCGCCGACATCGCGCTCATACGGGCTATCGCAGACGGGTGGGTGCCCGGCCCCAGAATGATCCCATCGGGTCACGCCATCGGCATCACCGGCGGCCACTGCGATGAGACCGGCTGGGCCCCCGGCGTGCTCCAGCGCGGCCCGGAGCAGGGCATCGCCGACGGTCCCGACGGGGTGATGGCCGCGGTGCGGAACCAGGCGAAGTACGGCGCCAAGGTGATCAAGATCTGCGCGACGGCGGGGGTGCTCTCGCACGACGCGACCGTGGGCGCCCAGCAACTGTCCGACGC
>JACCRH010000420.1 GCA_013813675.1 Gemmatimonadales bacterium | reverse complement strand
TGTATTCCCCGGCGGCTTTTGTAGTTTTTTTGGGGCGCACCCCCTGGACTCGATTTTCTCCCGGGAGGTCCCGGCGCGCTCCCGGGACCAGGCCTTTTTCCACCGACCGGCCCGAATGAATTCGAGGGGGGGGGGTCTGGGAGGGAGCTCTGAGGGGGTGTGAAGGTTTTGTGAAGGTGTTGGAGCGCGGACGCGACTACTGTAGAGTACACGCCCGCCCAATTCCCCCTCGGAAGACACGTCTCCAGGTATCTCGAGATGTCCCTACTTTCCGCCTGGTTCGAACGTATACTTCCGGCGCTCACCGCTCGCGCCAATCCACTCGGCTGAGGTCGGATGTTCTATCATTGGCTCGCGCCGCTCGGCCAGACGTACATCATCTTCAATCTTTTCAACTACATCAGTTTCAGGGCGGCGGGAGCGACGGTGACGGCGCTCCTGCTCGCCTTCCTGGTGGGCCCGCCGGTAATCCGGGGACTCCGGGCGCGTAAGGTCGGGCAGGTGATCCGCGCCGAAGGCCCGGCGAGCCACCAGAGCAAACGGGGCACCCCCACCATGGGCGGCCTCATCATCCTTCTCGCCACGATCGTTCCCACGCTCCTCTGGGCGCCGCTGACCAACCGGTTCGTGGTCGTCGCCATGCTGTCGATTCTATGGATGGGGTGCATCGGATTTCTCGACGACTACCTCAAGATCGTCCAGGGCAAGTCGCGAGGACTGGTGGCCAAATGGAAGCTGGCCGGTCAAGTGAGCTTCGGCGCTCTGCTCGGCCTCTTTCTCGCCTTCAATCCGGTGGTCCCCACCGATACGATCCCGGCCACCGCCACCACGCTGCCTTTCTTCAAGTACCTGGTCGTCAACTTCGCGCCCTTGCTCTACGTGCTCTTCGTGACGGTGGTGATCACCGGAAGCAGCAACGCCGTCAACCTCACCGACGGCCTCGACGGCCTGGCGACCGGGCTCGCGGGAATTTCGGCGGCGGCGTTCGCGGGCTTCGCCTACCTGTTCGGGCGAACCGACGTCACCAGCTATCTCAACCTGTTCTATCTCCCCGGTGCCGGCGAGCTGGCCGTCTTCTGTGCCTCGCTGATGGGAGCGACGATCGGCTTCCTCTGGTTCAACGCCCATCCGGCCCAGGTGTTCATGGGCGACACCGGGAGCCTGGCCATCGGGGGGGGGCTCGGCACCGTCGCCATCCTCCTCAAAGCCGAGTTCCTCCTGCTGCTGATCGGCGGCGTCTTCGCCGCGGAGGCGATCTCGGTGCTGATTCAGACCGGCACCTACAAGTGGTTCAAGCGCACCCGGGGGAAGGATTACGCCGATGCCCACCGGGTGTTCCGGATGGCGCCGCTGCACCATCACTTCGAGAAGCTGGGGTGGGCCGAGACCACCGTGGTGACCCGGTTCTACATTCTCGGCCTGTTCTGCGCGCTCCTGGCGCTTTCCACCCTCAAGGTGAGGTGAGCATGGCCGGCATCCCCTTGCTGGAGACCTGGCGCGGGAGCGGCCGGGAGGTGGCGGTCGTCGGACTGGGCAAGAGCGGCGTTTCCGCCACGCTGCTTCTCCGCGATCACGGCATCCCGACATACGCCTCGGACACCGGCACCGGCGCCGCCTTCGACGCATGGGCGGCGACCCTCTCGGCGGCGGGCGCCACCGTCCACGTGGGGGGGCATGACCTCGAGCGGATCGCGCGGGCGGTCGCCGTCGTGGTGGCTCCGGGCGTGCCGCCCGACGTACCCGCGCTCGACGCCGCGCGAAGGGCCGGAGTGCCGATCCACGCCGAGGTGGACATCGGGTTTCTGGCGCTTCGGGGTACCCGTTGCATCGGAATCACCGGCACCAACGGAAAAACCACCACGACCTCGTTGCTGGCCCACGTGCTCGTGGCCGGCGGGCTCCGGGCCGAAACGGCGGGAAATATCGGCCGCCCCCTGTGCGACGTGGCCCGGTCGGAGTCGCCTCCCGAGTGGCTGGCGCTGGAGCTCTCCTCATTTCAACTGCACGACGCGCCCAATCTACGGCCCGCGATCGCGGTGTTGACCAACCTCGCCCCCAATCATCTCGACCGGTATCCCACGCTGGAGGAGTATTACGGCGACAAGGCGCTGCTCTTCCGAAATGCCGATGCCGGCTCGATCACCATCAGTAACGCGGACGACCCCGCGGCGGAGGACATGGTCCGCCGGGTGCCGGGCAGGCAGCTCCGCTTCTCGGTGCGGGAGCGGGCCGACGGCTGGTTCGACCGGAGCTCGGCTCGGCTGATGCTCGGCGCCGCCCCGCTGCTCGCCCGGGGTGAGCTCCCTCTCCTGGGCGACCACAACGTGGCCAATGCTCTGACCGCGGCGCTCGCGGCCAGCGCCGCCGGCTGCACCGCGGCCGATATCGCGGCCGGTCTCAGGACCTTCAAGGCGATCCCTCACCGGGTCGAGCCGGTGCGGGAAGTGAACGGGGTCCTGTGGATCAATGATTCCAAGTCCACCAACGTGACCTCGACCGAGGTGGCGGTAGCGGCGGTCGACCGCCCGTTCGTCCTGCTGCTGGGCGGAAGGCACAAGGGCGAGCCATACACCAGGCTGGCGGAGCGCCTCCGGGACCGCTGCCGGGCGGTGGTGGCGTACGGGGAAGCGGGACCGCTGGTGCTGGAGGACCTGGGGAATACGCTGCGGGTGGTGTCGGCTGGCTCGTTCGACGAGGTGCTCGGCACCGCGCGACGTCTGGCGCAGCCGGGTGACGCCGTGCTGCTGTCCCCGGCCTGCTCCAGCTATGACATGTTCAAGAACTACGAGGAGCGCGGCGCGCGCTTCCGCCAGGCGGTGGAGGCCTTCTGACCTCGCGGCCGGTGCGCCACCCCGGAGAGATGCGGTGGGAGACCCGGCTCCTGGGGACCGTGACCGCCCTGCTCCTGGGCTTCGGGATCGCGGCCACCTACGGGGCGGCCAGTCTGATGACGGTGCGGGGAGACAGTGTCGGCCTCGAATTCGTCATGCGGCAGCTCAGCGGTGCGCTGTTGGGCGGGGTACTCCTGCTGCTCGCGTCGCGGCAGGACTACTACCGGTGGCGCACCCTGGCGTGGCCGCTGCTCCTGCTGACGCTGGTTCTGCTGCTGATCCCTGTGCTGCCGTTCACCACTGGCATCTCCCCGGCGGTGAACGGCGCGCGCCGATGGATCGACATCGGGCCGCTCCAGCTTCAGCCGTCGGAAGTGGCGCGAGTGGCGGTGGTCGTCTGGTGCGCCATGCTCGCCGCCAAGAAGGGAAAGCAGATCCGGGAGTTCAAGCGGGGAATGCTGCCCTTCATCGTGGTGCTGGGACTGGTCTCTTTCCTCATCCTGCTGCAGCCCAACCTTTCCATGGCCACGCTGGTCGCGCTGCTCGGCGGCCTCGTGCTCTTCGCCTCCGGCGCCAAGATCGGTCACTTCATTCTCCTCTCCGGCGCGGCGGTGCTGCTGGTGTTTCACCAGATCCGCGACGCGCAGTATCGCCTCGCGCGGCTGGTGACGTTCCTGAATCCAGGAGACGCGACGACCGAGGCCGGATTTCAGATCCACCAATCACTCGTCGGGATGGGGTCGGGAGGGATCTTCGGAACCGGATACGGGCAGGGGCAACAGAAGCTGGGGTACCTGCCGTATGCCTACTCCGACTTTCTGTTCAGCACGATTGGAGAGGAGTGGGGATTTCTCGGCGTGCTGGTCCTGGTGTCGCTGTTCGCCCTCTTCTGCTGGCTCGGGCTCCGTATCGCCCGCACGGCCGCCGATCCCTTCGGGCAGTACCTCGCCGTGGGGCTCACCGCGTCGATCGGGCTGACGGCGTTCATGCACATGGCGGTGTCGCTCGGTCTCATGCCCACCACGGGGCTCACTCTGCCGTTCGTGTCCTATGGGCGGTCGAGCCAGGTCATTTCGCTCTTGACCACCGGCATCCTGATCAACATCGGAAGGTCCAGGGG
>JACCRH010000385.1 GCA_013813675.1 Gemmatimonadales bacterium | reverse complement strand
CAGGGTGACACCTTGGTGCTATCACAATCCGGGCATCCCAAGGTAGGCCACCATACGGCCGTCCGATCCGCCGGATGCGCGGTGACTATAGAAGGTGGGTCGGTTATGGGCGGAGCAGAGACTGGAGAGGGTGACTCGCTTGAGCCCGAGCTCGGCTCCCTGCTCCGCCAGCACACGGCGCAGATCCAGGTGCCATGGGCCGGGACCTTCGCCGGGGACACTGCAGCCCGACATAACCTCAGATCCCACTTCATAGCATGAGCCGCAAATGCCGACTCCACAATGCATTGCGACTTCAGTGATTGAGGCGCCAGTCTCCACGAGCAGGCGTTCCACACCTCGGCCGAGGATGCCCCCCGCCGTCCCCCGCCACCCCGCGTGAAGCAGCGCCACGCCTTTGCCCGGAACAGCGAGATACACCGGAATGCAGTCGGCCACCGTCACGGTGAGCAGCACGCCGGGCGCGGTGGTGACCCAGCCGTCGACGCCCTCGACCTGAATCCAGCCCTCCGACGGTCCCGCCGACGCCACCGCCGTGCCGTGGATCTGATGGCCGAGCGCCACCGCGGAGAAGCCAGGGAACGCCCGGCGGAAGAGCCGCCACCGGCCCATGACGTCGCCGATCGGGGCATCACTCCAGAGGCCCAGATCGAAGCCGCGGCCGGGGTCGTCTCCCCGGCCGGTGATGCCGGCGACCACTCCGAGGTCGCCGCGCCAGGAGCCAAGCTCGAACCGGGGCGGGCTGCCGGGCAGCGCTTCTTCGTCGGCGGTGGTTGTGGCGCCGCCGGCCTTACCCATCCGCCCGTTCGATCTCCGCTCCCAGCGCCCGCAGGCGCTCGTCGATCCTCTCGTAGCCCCGCTCGATCTGGCCCACGTTGTGGATGGTACTCGAACCCTCGGCGGCGAGCGCCGCGAGCAGCATCGCCATCCCCGCCCGGATGTCGGGTGACTCCACGATGCCGCCCTTGAGCGGCGCGGGCCCCGAGATCACGGCGCGGTGGGGATCGCAGAGCACGATCCGGGCGCCCATCCCGATCAGCTTGTCCACGAAGAAGAGCCGGGACTCGAACATCTTCTCGAAGACCAGCAGCATGCCGGAGCATTGCGTGGCGGTGACGATGGTGGTGGACATCACGTCGGCGGGAAACGCCGGCCACGGCCCGTCCTCGAGCTTGGGCACGTGCCCACCGAGGTCGGGCCGGATACGGCGCTCCTGGTCGGGCATCACCGTGAGCCGGCTGCCCTCGATCCGCGGGCGGATGCCGAGCCGCTCGAATCCGAGCAGGGTGCTGCGCAGGTCTTCGGCCCGCACCGGGTCGATCGTCACCTCGCCGTTGGTCACCGCCGCGAGGCCAATGAAGCTGCCGATCTCGATGTGGTCTGGCCCGATGGCATAGCTTGCCCCCCCCAGCGGGCGGCCGCCCTCGACGGTATAGATGTTGGAGCCGATCCCCTCGATCTGGGCACCCATCGCCACCAGGACGCGGGCCAGATCCTGCACGTGGGGCTCACAGGCCGCATTGCGCAGCACGGTGCGGCCCTTGGCCATCACCGCCGCCATGAGGGCATTCTCGGTGCCGGTGACGCTGGGCTCATCGAGAAAGATGTCGCTGCCGGTGAGCGCCTTGGCCTCGAGCTCGTAGCGGTCGCCCACCATGACGGAGGCGCCGAGCTGTTCCAGCGCGAGGAAATGGGTGTCCACCCGCCGCCGGCCGATCACGTCGCCCCCCGGGGGCGGCAGGGAGACCGAGCCGAACCGCGCCAGCATCGGACCGGCCAGCAGAATGGAGGCGCGGATCTTGGCGCAGAGCGCGGGATCGAGCGGCTTGGGCCGGAGCGATCGGGTGTCGACCCGAAGAGTATTCGGCGCGGTCCACTCGGCCTGCGCGCCGAGATCCAGCAGGACGGCGAGCATGGTCTCGACGTCGCGGATGCGGGGAATGTTATCGAGCTCGACCACTCCGTCGGCCAGCACGGTCGCGGCGAGAATCGGAAGCGCGGCGTTCTTGTTGCCCGCGGGGCGAACCGTGCCACGCAGCGGACGACCGCCGCGGACGAGGAATCGAGGAGGCATGGCCAAAGCTGCTGACGGCGGTTGCACGCGTCAAGCGGCGTCAGGGGGTTGCGGACGACCCGCGACCCCATTGTTTTCAGCTGTGCGAGATCCAGCCGGCTCTTCCGACGGATGAGGGACCAATGATGACTCTCCCGCTGCTGCAGGCAGGCGTCACCGCCGAATGGGTGGGACCGACGGCCGCGATCGCGCTGGTGGTGATCGCGCTCTCGATCCTGGGCGGGGCCGTCGTCGTGGCGATCGCGGCGCTTCGGATCGCAGGCGAGACCCGCAAGCTGGGCACGATGCTCCAAGGCTACCAGGAGGACATCACCCAAAGTCTCGCCGGGGTCCGGCGGCTCACCGACCAGGGACAGGACCTGCTGGTCCTGGTCCGGCAGGAGATCGGGGCGTTCACCCAGACCAGCCGCCGCATCCGCCGCAAGCTGGTGCGCGGAGTCGACAGCCTCGAAACCAAGCTGGCCGATCTCGAAACGCTCTATGACCTGGTCCACGAAGAGGTGGAAGACACCGCCCTCGACGTGGCCGCGGCGCTTCGCACTTCCCGGCAAGGCCACGGGATGCTGGGACGGGTACGGCGCCTGCTGGTGCCGAGCCGCCGGTGACGCCTGTCCGCCTCGCGGGGGCGGTCATCGTCGTCGGACTCTTCTGCCTCATCCTTCCCGAGGCGGCCCACGCCTGGACCCCGGGAACCCACATCTATCTCGGCGAGTCGGTGCTGGCGAACCTCCCGGTGCTCCCGGCGGCGATCGCCGATCTGCTCCGTGCCTACCCCTTCGACTTTCTCTACGGCAACATCGCCGCCGATTCCTCGATCGCGAAGCACTACGCCCCGCTCGGCCGGCACTGCCACTACTGGCACGTGGGCCAGGAGATCCACGACCTGGCGGAGTCGGACGCCATGCGCGCCTTCGGGCTCGGCTACCTCTGCCACCTCGCGGCCGATACCATTGCGCACAACTACTTCGTGCCGCGGCAGCTCATGCTCACCAGCAGCACCGCCGCGGTGGGCCATTCCTACTGGGAGACCCGGGTAGAGGCGCATCTGGGCGACGCCTATGCCCGGGCGGCCAAGGACGTGATCCTGCTCGACCACTCGGAGGCGGACGCTCACCTGGACCGCCTGATCGCGCCGACCATTTTCAGCGTGCGGACCAACCGCCGGCTCTTCCGCGGCATGGTGCGCCTGACCGAGACCACCAGCTGGCAGCGGGCGAGCCAGGTGGCTCGCGAGTACAGCCGCTGGGGGCTGGCCGATCAGGACGTCGAGGGTCACCTCGGGCTCTCCTTCGACTATATGATCGAGCTGCTCGGTGGGAGCAGCGTCAGCGCGCACCAGCTGGACCCTTCGGGTGAGCGGCCGCTGAAGACGGCAAAGGAGCTGCGCCGCCGGGTGCTCCGGGCGTCCGGCCGGCGCAATCCGGCCCGCCTGCGCGACGCCGCGCAGGAGCACTTCGGTCTGCCCGAGCGGCCGCTGGAGCACTGGCTGAGGATCCCGCAGCGACTTCCCTGGCGGGCGCCGGAAGGCTCGGCGCCTTCGCCCAAGGCGCTGGTCAACCGGCGGGGCTGAGCCGGACGGCGCCGCGCGATGGACGCCGCCGAGGTCGTTCGCCGCCTGGGCCTGGTGCCCCACCCCGAGGGGGGCTACTACCGCGAGACCTTCCGCAGTCCGCTGATGTTGCAGCTGCCCGATGGCCGCCAGCGCCCCGCCTCCACCGCGATCCACTATCTCCTGCCGGCCGGCGCCCGGAGCGCCTGGCACCGCGTCGCCTCCGACGAGGTGTGGCATCACTACGATGGAGGACCGCTGCGTCTCCACCTGCTCGGTGTCGGCACCAGGCGGCTCGAACGGCACGCCCCACAGGTGGTTGTTCCCGCCGGGGTATGGCAGGCCGCCGAGCCGGAGGATGAGGCGGTGCTCTGCGGCTGCACCGTCGCACCCGGGTTCAATTTCGCAGACTTCGAGCTGGGCAGCGCGGAGAAGCTGGTTGGCGAGTTTCCGGGCGAGAGGGACCTCATCAGGCGGCTGCTCCGTTGATCGTGGCGACCCGCTGGTCGTTCCTCGCGGCGCTGCTAGCCCTCGCCTGCGCCCGCATCGCGGGTGCGCAGTTCGCCGCACCGTCCGCGGTGGTGCGCACGGCGCCCGCTGCCCCGGCCCGAGGCTCCGTCGTCTGGCTCGAGGTGGAGGATGACCAGTCGCGCAACGACCAGGCCCGGCTCACCGGGGTCGAGGGCGATGCAGCGGGAGAGCCGCTTCACTTCGAGGCCGCCGAGCGCGGATTCATCGCCTTGCTCGGCATCCCGCTGGAAGGAGACGATACACTGACGATCGGTCTGCGGCTCACCCGTCAGGGGCGTCCCGACTCCACCATCGTCCGTCTCGTGGTGCGAAACCCGAGCTACCCCCGCGAGCGGCTCAAGGTCCCGCCTCGCATGGTGGAATACGACAGCGCGACCCGGGTGCGGGTCGAGTCGGAGCTGGAGCGGGCCCGCGAGGTGTCACGCCGGTCGCACCAGACGCCGCGGCTCTGGTCGTTGCCGCTCACCCTGCCGCGGGCCAGCCGGATCACCAGCGCCTTCGGCGGGGCGAGGGAATACAACGGCCAGGTGACGAGCCGTCACACCGGCACCGACTTCGCCGGCGCGGTCGGGACACCGGTGGGCGCCGCGGCACGGGGAGTGGTTCGGCTGGTGGCGGACTTCTATCTCGCCGGCCGGGCAGTCTATCTGGACCACGGAGCGGGATTGGTGACGGGGTACTTCCACCTCAGCCAGACGGACGTGGCGGAGGGCGACACGGTGGCCGCGGGGCAACGAATCGGTGCGGTGGGTCGGACCGGCCGGGTCACCGGGCCGCACCTGCACTGGATCATGCGGTACGGGACGATCTCGGTGGATCCGATGACGCTGGTGGAGCTGGGGAGGGAGAGGACGGAGGCGACGTATGTGTCACCCTGAACAAAGTGAAGGGGGCCATCTCGGGCATGGCCCCCTTCACTTTGTTCAGGGTGACACATCCCGGGTTAACCCAGCTTCTGCTGCAGTACCGGCTGCACTCCCTTCGGGTCCGCCTTCCCCTTGCTTCGCTTCATCACCTGCCCCACGAAGAAAGACAGCAGCTTGGTCTCCCCCGCCTTGTACCGGGCGACCTCCGCTGGGCTCGCGGCGAGGACCTCGTCGACCCAGGTCGCCAGCGCTCCCTGATCGCTCACCTGCACCAGCCCGAGCCGCTCCGCGATCGCGGCCGGATCCCCGTCCGGCGAGCGGGTCATCTCGGAGTACACCCGTTTGGCCGCC
>JACCRH010000347.1 GCA_013813675.1 Gemmatimonadales bacterium | reverse complement strand
GGATGACACCGCTTCATCCTCAAGCTACCCTCCCGTTCCGCCGTCCCCTACGTCCTCACCCTTGCCAGCAGCGCCAGCGCCGCGAGCGCGAACACGATGTTCGGGATCCACGCCGCCATGATGGGATTCACCACCCCGCCCGCACCCACGGCTTTCATGATCTGGGTGAGCAGCAGGAAGATCACCGTGGTGCCCAGACTGATGGCGATGCCGACGGCGGCGCCGGCCCGGGGCGACGTCACCGCCAGCGGCGCCCCGAACAGCGCGATGATGAAGCAGGTCACCGGGATCGCCACCTTGAGCGCCCGCTCGACCATCAGCTTGTTGGCGTCGTTGCCCGAGCGGCGCAGGGCGTCGACGTAGCGTCCCAGCTCCGCGTAGCGCATCTCGTCCGGCGCCTTGGCCTCCGCCAGCAGGTCGGCGGGCGACTGGGTCAGTGCCCGGAGCCGCATGCTCTTGAAGGTGAACATCGCCTGCTTCCCCGGCCCCACGATCACCCGGCTGGCCCCGTTGCGCACCCGCCAGCCGCGCACCGAATCGTCCCAGCTCGCGCTGTCGGCGGTGATCACCAGGCCCGGGTAGTCGAGCCCCGTCCCCTGGCGCTCGAACATCAACTGCTTCAATTGCCGGCTGGCCACGTCCAGCGAGCGGATGGTGTACACCCAGCCGACATCGCCCCGGTAGACGAAGTTGTAGCGCGCCCGGGTGGGCCGCGCGGCCTTGGCCTTCTGCAGCTCGGCCTGCTTGGCGGTGGCCCCCGGCGCGAGCTCGCCCACCGCGAAGGCCAGCACCGAGGCCAGCGCCGCGGCGGCGAACACCGGCAGCATCAGCCGGTGGAAGCTCTGGCCTCCCGCCTTGGCGGCGGTCAGCTCGGAGTAGCGCCCCATCGCGCCCACGGTGAACACCGTGGCGAACAGCACCGCCGCCGGCATCACCAGAAACATGTTCTCCGGGACCGAGTAGACGTAGCTCCACGCGATCTCGCGCATGGTGAGGCCCCGGTCGAGCAGCCGGTTCAGGGTGTCGGTCAGGTTGATCAGGATGGACACGATCGGAAAGCCGATCGCCGTCAGCACGAAGATTCGCACCCAGCTGCCCAGGACGTACCGGTCCAGCGTGCTGAAGGCCTTCATGCCGAGCCCCTCGCCTCGGACCAGCGCTGGCGGAGCCGGCGCCAGAGGTGGCGGACGGCGTCCAGCACCTCCTGGAAGTCTCCGCCCCGGGTGGAGCCCGACTCCCGGTTGACCCGGAGCAGGCCGAGGATCCCGACGATGGTGAGCAGGATGTTCGGGGTCCACATGGCGGCCCACGGAGTCACGAAGGCCCGGTCCGCGAGACTCTCCCCCGCGGTCAGGCCCACATAGTGGACCGAGAAGACCAGCAGGCCGCCGCCAATCACCAGGCCGATCCCGCCCCGGGGGAACCGGAGCGCCATGACGATCCCGATGATCACGAAGGAGATGCAGGCCATACTGATGGCCCACTTCTTATGGACCTCCACCGCGTAGCGGGCGGCGCGGCGCTCGGCGTCGCGCTCGCGGTCCAGCGCCGTGGCGGTGAGCGACCAGTTGGAAAGCGACGGCGTCCGGACCGCCCGGGTGGGAGTGCGGGGCAGCGGGGGCCGGCCCTTGACCCGGGTGACGCCCTGGCCCTTGCCCTGGCCCTTCGACTGTGCGGCGCTCTGCGCCTCCGCCGTCTTGGGAAGGACCAGCTCCTGCACCGACTGGATCCAGCCGCAGTAGGCCGGGGCAGCGGCCAGCTCCAGCGCGCTGTCGGCCTCGCCCAGCGGCGGGAGCGCCAGGAGGGTGCGGAGGTCGCCCAGCATGAGGGCGTGACGGTCCCGCGCAGCTTCGACCTCCTCGAGGTCCGCGTCGCGGATCACGTCGAGCATCTCGCAGGTGCTCATCTCGCGGTCGCCTCGCACCGCCTCGCTGGTATTTCGCTCCAGCTCGTCGAAGACGTTCTTCACCCGGATGTCGTTGACCTTGAAGTAGGTCAGTTGGAACCCGGCGGGGTCCACCGGGCGGTACTGGTGGATGCTCCCGTCGTAGAGCCGGAGGCTGAGGTCGGTCTGGCCCTCCGCGTAGGCCATCAGCCCGCTGTCGGCGTAGATGATCCGCCGGCTGGCATCGCCCCCGACGTCGTAGATGGTGACTTCGCGGAGGTGCCCGGTGGCGGCGTCGATCCGGTTGGCCCGCAGGAAATACTGGGACGGCGGCACCTCGTTGATCACTTGCTCCTGGAGCTCGAAGGTCGGCTTCTTCCGGCCGATGTCGATCAGGAGGTTCCGGAGCCGGGCGTTGCTGCGGGGAAGGATCTGGTCCACGAAGACGAAGTTGAACCCCGACATGAAGACGCCCCAGGCCAGCACCGGGGTGAGGATCTGGTACACGCTGATGCCGCTGGCCCGCATGGCGGTGATCTCGTTGTCCGCCGCCAGGTGGCTGAAGGCGTAGAGCACCGCCAGGAGCACCGCCATCGGAAGGGTCATCGCCACGATGAACGGGACACTGAGGGCGAAGACTTCCCCGATGACGGTCCAGGGCAGGCCCTTGCCCACCAGCGCCCCGAACTTCTTGGCGATCTGGCTCAGCAACATGAGGCTGGTGAGCGCGGTGAGCGCGAAGAGGAAGGGCGCCGCCAGTTGGCGGAGAAGATAGCGGCTGAGCAGGCTCACGTGAGTTAACTTGTAGATTTGTAAGGAGTTGTTCGCTTTATTATATTGTCTACGTACCCCATTCTCAAGGCTTCTCCCTCAGCCCCCGAAGCGTGGCGCGTCCTCTACTCCCATTGATCTGGCTGGGCCTGCTGGCCGCGGCTCCCCTGGCCGGTCAGGACCCGGTAACGCCTGCCGACACCACCCGCACCGGCTACCGCTACAGCTTTGCAGTGGAGCCCTTTCGGTTGGTGGAGCCGCCCACGCTGCGTGCGCCCTGGCTCGCTGCTCCCCGCCTCGGCCCGGCAGGTCGGGGGGAGCTGTGGGACCGCCGGCTCGGCGCCCTTCAGGACTCCCTGCGCTGGGAGCGCTCCCTCGGCTACCGGATGCTCAACATCTACGGCGCGATGCCGACTCCGGACCGCGAGGTGGACCCCGCGGACCCGGAGGCCCCCCGCCGCGGGATGCTCGGGTTGGGCCGGGAGTACGCCGACATCGCGATGGACGGCCAGGTCCGGCTGGAGTTCCGCAGCGACCGGCTGCGCAACGAGCGCTGCAGCCCCGCCCTGCTCCTGGATCCGAACTCGGGGTGTCGCGGGGGGCTCAAGCCCCCCCGCCTGGACAACCAGGTCAACCTCCGGTCCACCGGGATCATCGGCCGCCGGGTGCATCTCAACATCGACTACGACTCCGAGCGGGACTTCGCCGCCAACAACGACGTGCAGGTGTACTACGAGGGGCTGGAGGACGAGATCATCCGCCGGGTCGAAGTGGGCACCGTGGTGTTCCAGCCGCCGCCCTCGCGCTTCATCACCGCTGCGATTCCCACCAACAACTTCGGGGTCAACGCCAGCTTCGAGGTGGGCCGGGTCCAGCTCCAAGCCCTGGCCGCCACCCAGAAGGGGAGCCAGGTGGCGGAGCGGGTCTACACCGTAGGGCAGACCACCAGCCAGCCGCAGGACCGGCAGGTGCGCGACCTCGACTTCGAGACCGGGCGGTTCTTCTGGGTGCTCGATCCCTCCGGGCTCCCGGCGTTCCCCGACGTCGACATCCTCAACCTCGATCCGGCGGTGGTGCCGGCCAACCTCCGCCCCGACCAGGTCCGGGTCTACCGCTACCGCACCGCGCTCAATCAGTCGCCCACCCAGGCCAACATCGGCGGCATCCGCGCGGTGGCGCGGAGCAGCGACGGCAACCAGACTTTCGGCCCGGTGCGGTGGGAGCTGCTGATCCAGGGCACCGACTATCACCTCGACGCCTCCGGCCTCTGGCTCGCGCTGGGCACCAAGCTGGACCAGAACGACGTGCTCGCGGTCAGCTATGTCACCGCCGGCGGCACCACGGTCGGCAGCTTTCCCTCGGAGGACCGGCCCGAGGCCGGCGACAGCCTTCGTCTCATCGTGGAGCCGAAGCAGGATCCGACCCTGGTCACCTTCAACCACGAGATGCGGCAGATCTACCGGGTGGCCGGCTCCGACCTGGAGCGGTCCTCGCTCCAGGTCGGGCTCTTGGTCAACCAGTCGGAGCGGCCGCTTGCCGGCGGCAGCACGTACCTCGCTGCGCTCCGGCTCGCCAGCCCCACCGACCCCAACATCTTCGACCGGGAGAACCGACTTTTCCCCCGGGCCCAGGAGCCCCAGGCCGATCTGGTGGTGAACGAATCGTACGTGGTCTACCCCCACCTCCGGCCCTTCGCCGACGCCAGCCGGCTCACCGACGCGGAGCGCAACGATTCGCTGTACCAGAAGCCGCTCTTCCTGCTCAACCAGGGTCCCGCAGCCAAGTTCCAGCTCCGCCTGCGGTACAACTCCACCGGGCGGGGCGACCGGTCCACCCTGGCGCTGGGCGCGCTGCAGATCCGGGAGGGCAGCGAGAAGATCTCCATCCAGGGCCGGCGGCTGGAGCGCGACCTCGACTACTCCATCTCCTACGAGCTGGGCCAGGTCACCTTCCTCAATCCGGAGTCGCTCTTCGGATCGGGCGCCGCCCAGGTGACGGTGCGCTTCGAGGAGCAGGGCATCTTCGCCATTGCGCCCACCTCCATCTTCGGCCTCTCCACCCGCTATTCCCTCGGCAACGTCGGCGCCGTCAACCTGATCGGCATGTACCAGCGGGAGGCGAGCGCGTTCAACCGGCCGCCGCTGGGCTTCGAGGCCACGGCGAATCTCGTCACCGGGATCAACACCGAGCTCAGGTTCCAGTCGCCGGGACTGAGCCGCCTGCTCAGTGGCATCACCACCCGTCCGGCCACGGCGCCCTCCCGGCTCGATTTCAACGCCGAGTTCGCCCTCACCAAGCCCGAGGCCAGCGGCTCGGCGGAGGCGTACATCGAGGAGTTCGAGTCGGAGGCCGGGCTGGCGATTCCACTGGGCGAGACGGCCTGGGAGTTCGGCAGCGCGCCGCGGGATGCCAGCGGCGTCGCCGACATCGGCTTCGCCGGCGGCTTCGCCCTGGAGGACGCGGTGGCTCTCACCTGGCAGAACCTGGTGCAGATCGGGAACAGCAATCAGGCGCTGGAGATCCGGCCCGAGAGCATCGACACCCTGATCCGGATCGCGGGACGGGGCGAGCGCCTGGAGACCGGACTGTTTCTGACGCTGCATGCGGACACCGCGGGCGGCAGCGTGCTGCAGAACAACCGTTCGCGCTGGACCCTGCCGGAACGGCCCAGCAGCCCGCGGTGGCGCTCCATGGTCACCCCGTTGAGTACCACGGGGGCCGACCTCACCCGCAACGAGTACCTGGAGTTCTGGGTGTTCCACCCGCCGGGTCGGAGCTCCGATGCCGCCGGCGTGCGCCTGGTCCTGGACCTCGGCACGGTGGACGAGGACGCCATCGCGTTCGCGCCCGAGAGCCTCACCGTGACCGGCTCCGACACCCTGTTCACCGGCCGACAGACAGTGGGCATCGGCGCCCTCGACACCGAGCGGAGCGAGTTCGACATCTTCAACGCCGAGACCGACGACGTCGGCATTCTGGGCGATCGCCCTCCCGCCATTGCCGCCGCCGACGGGCAGGTGGTGGCCGACCTTCCGCTATGCCAGCGGATCCTGACCAATTCGGTCCCGGTCTTTCCCTGGGGCGACCTCAACGGCCGGTGTACCAACGGGAACGGCGTGCTCGACACGGAGGACCTCGACGCCGACAACGTGCTCAATGCCCGGGGGGTGTCGGAGGACGTCTTCCGCTACGTGGTGCAGCTCCGGCCGGAGGACAAGTACTACGTCCGGCAGGGCATTCAGAACGTCGACGAGCAGGGTCGCCCCTTCGGGTGGGAGCTATACCGGATTCCGATCCGCACCCCTGACGTGGTGATCGGCACGCCGAACCTCCGGCTGATCCAGCACCTGCGCATGACCGTCGTGGCGCCGCCCGACCTGGGCACGGCGGACCCGGTCGCGCGCTTCGGCTTCGCCCGCATGCGGCTGGTGGGCTCCTCCTGGACCCGGCGCGCGGAGCGCCCCATCGCGGGACTCGCCGGCGCGATCGGCAATCCCACCGGGGAGTTCATCGCGTCGGTCGTGTCGACCGAAAACCTGATCGATTTGGGCTACGTCTCGCCGCCCGGTGTCGGCGAATCCACCCAGCGGCGTGATACCGACCAGCAGGCACTCGGCACCCAGATCAACGAGAAATCGCTCCGGCTCATCGCCCGCGGCATCGAGATCGGCGACCGCGCCGAGGCGTTTCTCCGGTTTCTGGTCGCTCCTCAGAACGCGCTGGGCTACCGGCAGCTTCGGGTGTGGATGCGGGGACGCGGGCCGGGCTGGGAGGAGGGCGACCTCCAGGCCTTCATCAAGGTGGGCAGCGACGACCGGAACTTCTACATGTTCCGCGCCCCCGCGCGCTCCACCACCTGGGAGCCGGAGTTCGTCATCGACCTCGAGGTCTGGCGCCAGTTGCGTGCCCAGCTCGAGGTCGAGCGGCTCAACGGGCCGCCGGTGGTGAATCCGGCCTGCGGCGTGCCTGACCCCAACGTCTACGTGGCATGCGAGGGGCCCTACCTGGTGTACATCGCGGACCCCGGGGTCAATCCGCCCAACCTCGCGGCGATGCAGGAGATCTCCGCCGGCATCCTCCGCGTGGCGGGCTCGGTGGCGCTGACCGAGGCCGAGCTGTGGGTAGACGACATCCGGCTCGGCAGCCCGGTGTCCGAGGTCGGTACCGCGCTGGCGCTCGATGCCCGCCTGGTGGCGAGCGACGTGGGCAACGTCTCGGTCTCCTACATCCGGCAGAACGGGCAGTTCCGCCAGATCAACCAGGACCCCAGCTACCGCGGCACCGGCACTTTGCAACTCAACGCCGGCTGGCAACTCGACCGCTTCCTGCCGACGTCACTAGGGCTGTCGGTGCCGCTCAACATCATCTACAACCGGGCCGACGTCAGTCCCGAGCTGCTGACCGGGACCGATCTTCGGGGAGACGCGCTCGCCGGCGTGAGAAAGCCCCGGTCGAGCACCCAGAGCTACAATCTCAGCATCCGGCGCAACCGGAAAGGCGCGCGGTTCCTCACTCGGGCGCTGGCAGATCCGGTCTCGGTGAGGGCCACGCTGGTCCGGGGTCGGGTCGGGACCGAGTTCTCCAGCGCCAGCTCCGACGCCTACTCTCTCTCGGCGGGCTACAACCTGCAGCTGCAGCGCCGCGGGGTTGCCTTGCCGCTCGGCGGGCTGATCCAGGGACTGCCGCGGTGGCTGCGGGAGAGCGATGCAGGAAAGGGCCTCCGCACCGCCCGGCTGAGTCTGGTCCCTTCGAATCTCCGGCTGAGCAGCGGACTCAGCCGCACCCAGGCCGATTACTTCTCATTCGGCGCGCCGATCTCGCGGGCGGCGGACTCCCTCGTGCGGCCGACCCTGTCGCTGAACCACCTCTGGCAGAACGCCGCCGGGCTCAACTGGCAGCCGCTCGGCATGCTGTCGCTGGGCTCCGACCTCACCAGCACGCGCGACCTGCGGGTCTACCCCGACTCCAGCACGCTGGGCCGGCTAGCGTACTCCGAGCGGAAGTTCCTGCTGGGCGTGCCGGTGGGTGTCGAGCGCGACCGCAACCTGACCACCACGCTGGCGCTGACTCCCGCCCTCAGCTCCTGGCTTCGCCCCCGGTTCACCACGGGCAGCGGGTTCGTGCTTTCCCGCACCCTCGACACCCGCTCGCCGGTCCGCGAGTTCGAGGACAGCGGCGCCTTCATCCTGCCCCAGACGCTGAACAACCGTCGGACCCGGGAGCTCGGCCTCTCGGTGGACCTCGGCCGCGCCTTCCGGCAGCTGTTCAGTGACAGCAGCCGGGTCGGCACCGCGCTGGGGCGGATCCGCCCGCTCGACCTGAGCTCGCAGCTGACCCGGACTTCGACCTACGATCTGGCCGCGTTCGATCCCGGCGTCAAGTACATGCTGGGCCTCGGCGGGCGAGAGAGCTTCCTCTTCCAGGAGGGCACCAGCGCGATCAACGCCTCGGAGACCCGTACCGCCACGCTCGCCTCCGGGGCCGATCTGCCCTTCGGGTTCTCCACCACGTTGGCGTACTCGCTCACCCGGACCGAGCAGTTCCGGCGGGTAGGCGACGACTTCGCCGAGACGGTGCTGCGCCAGCGGGAGTGGCCGGCGGCGTCGGTGCGGTGGAATCGGGTCTTCACCGGGGGGCCGTTCATCACGCTCACCGCCAGCCTGGCGGTCCGCCGGCGGGAGGGCACTTCCCAGCAGCTCAACCGGGCGGAGGGGAGCGGCGGCGCCACCAGCGCCACGCTGTCCTCGTCGCTCAACCCCGACCTCCAGGTGACGCTCCGGAACGGGATGAACTTTTCGGCGGGACTCTCCAGCCGGAGTCAGCGCGCCGAGAACAACGGGAACCAGACCAACCTGGATCAGGACGACGTCACCGGCTCGTTCAGCTACGCGTTCCGCCTGCCGGCCTCGATCAGCCGATCGCGCAAGCTGATCCGGTCGTCCCTCACGGTGTTCTCCTCCGCTTCCCAGACCTGCCTGCTGACGCCGCGGGCTCCGGAGTGCGAAGTCATCTCCGACCTGCGCCGGCGGGAGCTGCGCGGCGGTCTCGATACCGACCTCATGCAGATCCTGACTGGCGGCTTCCAGTTCGGGTACTCGGTGAACGACGTGCGGCACCTCGACGGCCGCACGTCGCAGATCTTTCTCATGCTCTCCTTCCAGCTCTCGCTCTTTGCGGCGGACTATCGATGAGGTCCCACTGCATCCTGTCATCCCGAGCGAAGCGAGGGATCTTCTCATCCGGGTTTCGATGACCGCGCAGAAGATCCCTCGCTTCGCTGGGGATGACAGCGATTGTTGACACATGGCCTGTCCTCGACTTTCATCCCGTCCAGCCGACTGCCGATAGCCCGATAACCGATAGCCCATCACATGCCCCTCCTCCTGCTGCTCCTCCTCCTCGCCGGCTGCGGCGGCGAAGCGCCGCCGCCCCGCGAGTTCGACGGCCGGTCGGCGTTCGAGTACATCGAGCGGCAGCTGGAATTCGGGTACCGGATCCCGGGCACCGAGGGGCACCGGCGAATGGCGGCATGGCTCGACAGCACGGTGCGGCAGAAGTCCGATTCGGTGATCATCCAGCGGTGGACCCACGTCAGCGTCAAAGGTGACTCGCTCCCGCTGCAGAACGTCATCGCCCGCTACAACCCCGGCGCCGAGAAGCGGATCCTGTTCCTGGCCCACTGGGACACCCGGCCGATCACGGACGGCCGCCTGTCACCCGATTCAACGAAATCGGTCATGGGGGCCAACGACGGCGCATCGGGGGTGGCGGTGCTGCTGGGTGTGGCCGATATCCTCCGGAAGGCACCGCCGAGCCCCGACCTCGGCGTGGATCTGTTGTTCACCGACGGCGAGGACTACGGCGACTTCGTCAAGACGCCGGAGGACGTCGTGATCGGAGCCCGGCACTACGCGGCACACCAGCCGCCGGGGCCCCCGCCGCTCTACGCGGTGCTCTTCGATCTCGTGGCGGACAAGGACCTGCAGATCTATCAGGAGGGGAACTCGCTGACCGGCGCCCCGGAGGTGGTTAACCTGGTCTGGGACATGGCGCGCGACCTGGGATACGGCCGGATCTTCATCGACGCGCCGAACCACGTGCTCACCGACGACCACGTGGAGCTGCAGAAGGTAGGGATCCGCGCCATCGACGTGGTTGACTTCGACTATCCCGCCCACCACACCCCCTTCGACACCATCGACAAGGTGAGCAGCGAGAGCCTGCAGATCGTGGGGGATGTGGCCATGGGGCTGGTGCGGAGGGAAGGGGGCCGCTAGCGCCGTGAGGTCGTGAGTCGGAAGTCCCTTGGCGCACCACCGTTGTCACCCTGAGCGTAGCGAAGGGGGCCAGGTAAGCATGGTCCCCTTCACTTCGTTCAGGGTGACAGTGTGTTCGTTCAGGGTGACAGTGTGTACTTCGTGTCTTCGTGGTGTATCATTTGACCATCTCGATACCCGCTCAGTCGAGCTCGACCACCACGTCCTCCAGCCGGTTCATCGAGATCTGCATCCCGTCTTCCATGCCCGACGCGACGTGGCCGTCGCGGTGCTCCTGGTTGGCGTGGAGCACGGTGATGGTCATCGTGGTCACGCCGGCGCGCTCCTCGAGCACGATGGTGTTGAGCGCGGCCGCGTCGGGATCGGGAAAGCCCTCGAACACCTCGGTCGAGACGATGCGGTGGGGGGCTTCGATGGTGCGATACTCACCGTGGAAACCGACCTCGAAGCCGCCGGCCTCGCGGGTCAGGTAGCGCCAGTGCCCGCCTTCCCGCAGGTCGATCTCGCACACCAGCCATTCCGAGGTCTCGAAGCCCCACCAGCGCTTGACCAGCTCGGGGGTGGTCCAGGCCTTGAAGACCGACGCGGCGGGCGCGTCGAACTGGCGGGTGATGAGGATCTCCCGGTCGGACGGAAGCGTGACCGTGGCGGTGCCGTGGCGGTTGATGGTGTTCATGGGGATGGTTCCTCGGATTTGAGCTCGGCGAGAAGGTCGTCGAGCCGGTCGAGACGGACGTTCCAGGTGCGCTCGAACGAGCGTACCCAGTCGTGGATCGGCTTCAACCCCGGACCGTTGACCCGATACCAGCGGTGGCGTCCATCGGTGCGGGCGAGTACCAGGCCGACCGCCCGCAGCACGCCGAGGTGCTTGGACACCTGGGGCTGGGTGAGGCCGAGCCGGTCGACCAGCTCACCGACGGTGGCCTCCCCGGCGCCGATGGCGTCCAGGAGGTTGCGCCGGTTGGCTTCGGCGACGGCGTTGAACGCGTCGGTCGTGGTCGGGGTGCGCGCCATGACCGGAACATATGCCAATATGGGAATATGTCAAGTACCCTTCATTTCGCGCTGGGGCGCGCCGCCGGCCGTTCCTGCTCGTCGCGGAGCCAAAGGTGCTGGGCGGCATACGCTCGCCACGGCCGCCAGCGCTCGGCCAGCGTGCGGAGGGCGGTCCGGCTCGCTGCTCCAGCGGCGCGCTGCAGGGCCCGGTCCGAGGCGGGGAAGGCGTCCGGCCAGTAGAGCGCGCGCATCACGATCATCGTCGCCAGGCGCTCGCCGATCCCCTCCATCTCCATCAGGGCCCGATGGGTCGCCCCGGCGTCGCGGCCCGGCGTGAGCTTGATGGTTCCTTCGGCGATCGCGCGGGCGACCGAGGCGATGGACTCGGCGCTTCGCCGCGGTACGCCGAGCGCAGCGAGGCCCGCGGGGCCGGCGCGGGCCACGCGCTCGGGGCTGGGTGCCAGGCGGGTGAGCGTCGGGATGCCGGTCTCGATCCCCTCGCCCAGCGCATGCACCACCCGCGACAGCAGGTCGCCGGCCGCCGGGGAAGCGCCGTCGGCCCCCACCAACAACGACCGGAGCGCGACCTCGAAGCCGTCGAGCGCCCCCGGCATGCGGATGCCGGGCCGCTGCCGCACCAGCTCAGCCAGTCCGTTCTGTTCCAGATACGCGTCGACCACCGCCGGCTCGGCGTCGAGATCGAACAGGTGTCGCAACCGGACGAGGAGCGGCATCAGCACCGGCAGCAGCGACAGCGACACCGCGATGTCGAGCTGAGCTTTCGCCGGGACGTTCTTCGCCAGCACCACGCCGCTCCGCCCGTCGAGACTGACCGTGCGGCCGTAGCGGCCGCGATCCACCTCGATCACCCCCGGCATCGTCTCCCGCGCCAGGCGTGCGGTGAGCAGCCCCCAGTCGAGCGGCGCGCGGTAAGCCAGCGTCAGGGTGACGAAATCTCCGGCGGGCGCGGCCGGCGGCGTGGCGGCCGCAGGGGCGGCCCGCCGCAGCGCGCTCGGGCTCAGACGGTAGCGCTCGCGGAACACCGAGTTGAACCGGCGCAGGCTCTGAAATCCGCTGGCGAAAGCGATGCGGGTCACCGGCAGCGAGGTCTCCGCCAGCAGGCGCTTGGCGAGCAGCAGGCGATGGGTCTGGGCCAGCTCCGCCGGGGAGACGCCGAGCTCGCGCTCCAGCGCGCGCCGGAGATGGCGCTCGCTCACGCCGAGCTCGAGCGCCAGGTCGGCCACGCTGCGGCCGTTGAGGGCGCCGGCTCCGATGCGCTGGGCCGCGAGGCGGGCGAGCCGCGGCACCGCATCCATC
>JACCRH010000336.1 GCA_013813675.1 Gemmatimonadales bacterium | reverse complement strand
CCGGATTCAGGCGCTCAAGGTGGCGGGCTATTCCTATACCGCGAGCTGGGTAGCCGGCATCTTCCTCCTGATCCCGGTGCTGAGCTTTCTCTCGATTCTCGGGGTGTACAGCCTCTATCTGCTGTTCCTCGGCCTTCCAGTCCTGATGAAGGCGCCGAAGGAGAAGGCGCTGAGCTACACGGTGGTCGTCATCCTCGCCGCGATCGTGCTGTTCATGGTCATCGGATTCGTCGCCGTGTCTTTCCGTCGGATGCCGATGGGCTGAGCGTGCCGCATCGCTTGGGCTTCGGGCTCGGCGCCATAGCGATCCTGGTGCTGGGCGCCGGCGCCCAATTCTCCAGCCACGTCATCCCCGACGTGGCTTGGACATTGTACCTGGGTCAGCGGATTCTTGACGGCGCCCGGCTATACGTCGACCTGATCGAGGTCAATCCGCCCCTGATCGTCTGGTATACCCTGGTGCCAGTCCGTCTGTCCCGGCTCCTGGGTGTGGCGGACATTGCGGTGTACCGTGCCGGGATATGCCTCCTCTGCCTGCTTTCCACGTGGCTCTGCGATCAGCTCCTCCGGAGCCACGCCCTCGCGATGGATCCGGCGCGGCGCCGGCTCCTCGTGCTGCTCGTCCTGTTTGCCCTGATCGGGCTGCCGCGAGAGGACTTCGGCGAGCGAGAGCATCTGATGCTGGTCCTGTCGCTGCCGTACGTCTTTCTCGCGGCTGCGCGGGCAGGAGGGGAAAGGATACCAGTCAGGCTCGCGATCGGGGTGGGTCTGCTCGCGGGGCTCGGCATCGCCCTCAAGCCGTACTTTCTGACGCTGTGGCTGGCGGTCGAGGCGTGGCTCCTGGTCGGAGGGCGGGTCCGCTCCCTGGCCGATCGGATCGAAGCGCTGCTGGTCGTAAGCGTGTGTCTGCTCTATCTCGCCGCGGTGTTCGTTGTCACTCCCGAGTACCGTACCATCGTCGCCGCCCTGGCGGGCGTCTACTTCGGCTACCTGAGCAACTCTCTATTGGTGACTGCGCTGCTCGGCGATGGGGCGGCGGTGCCGATCTTCGCGTTGCTCGCCTTCTTCGCGCTTCGGAGCGTCCGCGGCGGTGGACCGCTGGAAACCGCCCTGGCGGTCGCCACCGCCGGTCTCTACCTCTCGGCCGTGCTTCAGCAGAAGGGATGGCGCTACCACTTCTATCCCTCGATGGCCACCGGGATGGTTCTGCTCGGCGCCATGGCGCTCACCGTGCGGCGCCGGGCGCCGTTTCGGATCCAGCGGATCTACGCCGCCGCGGTGCGGGTGGCGGCGGTACTGGTTCCGGCTTTCGTTCTGGCCGGCTGCGCGCGGCAGATCGCGGTGGGCCGCGATGCGCCTTATCCCGCGGACCCCGATCTCGCAAGGCTGGTGCAGGTAGTGCGCGATCTCGCCCCGGGTGGCCGGGTGATGGTGCTCTCGTCGAACATGGCCTCCTCCTTTCCGCTGGTGACGTATGCCGAGGTCGGCTGGGCCTCGCGGTTCCCCAGTCTATGGCTGCTCGCGGCGGTGTACTGGGACGAGGTGAGGGCGGAAGGGCCGGTGTCGTACCGGCCGCCGCGGGCACGGCAGGGCCTCGAGCAATACCTGTCGGACGCCGTGACCCAGGACCTGGCGATGGCTCGGCCCGAGGTCATCCTGGTCCTGCGGTCGAGTCCCGATGTCCAGGGGTGGGGCGTGCGGCGGTTGGATTATCTGCGCTACCTGGGCATGGACCCGCGGTTCGAGAGACTCTTCGGCGAGTATGCCCCTGTCGCCGACGTCGGGGAGTACCGGGTCTATCGGCGAGGCGCCGTCGTAAGCGGTCCGTCCCTCCCGCCGCTGCATGCCGCGGCCGCATCCCCCCCGCCTTCCGTGAGTGCCGGAGTGCAGTGGGGTGGCGTCAGCAGGGCCATGCTGGCACAGGCGATTGTCTTCTGCCTGGCGTTGTCAGCGGCCTACTGGCGGGAAAGCAGGGCGTGACGGCCTTCCGCCCGCGCCTGGGACGCCGTATTGTCTTGCTGTCCCTGGGAGATCCCAGCTCACTACTCGAGGAGTTGCCATGACGGCTCCCAACCAGCCGTGGGCGCTCAGGCCCATTCTGCGCCTCACCTCTGCCGCCATGCTTTTCACCGTCGCCGGTATTTTCGCCGCTGGCGCGGCGCAGGCGGTGCTCATGCTCTGCGGAGTGGGTCTGGCCGTTGCCGCAGGCATCAAGCTGGCCCGGCACATTGGCAGAAAGTCCTGAGCCGGGGTTATGCCCCGGCTCTGGACGTGGCCCTTTCGTAGCGGTACCAGCGGGATCGCTTCTTCCGCTCCGCCGTCGGTCTGACGCGCCAGTTCAGCAGTTCGTGCCTGCGCGTGACCGCCGATCCTCAGCCCCCTCTGACGCCCAAACGTTGAGGTCCATTTGTGATCTCCTCGCACGACCCGCTGGTGTCGGTGGTGATGCCTTGTCTCAACGAAGAAGAAGCGCTCGCTCCTTATCGGCTCCCGGTTCTCGACGGTGACCGCCGGGTGCTCTACTTCTGGCACTCGGTGGGGAACAAGGTCCTCACCCTCCTGTCGAACATGTTCACCGAACTGAACCTGACCGACATTGAGACCTGCTACGAGGTGGTGCGCACGCCGCTCATGAAGTCACTGGTGCTGACCAGCGACAGGTTCGGATCGAGCCCGAGGGGACGGCGCGGCTGGCATTCGTGATGACCGTCTTCCGGCGCCTGATCGCGTCCGTCGGGTTCTACGTCGTGCTCGATCTCGCCGCCGCCGCTCTGTTGTCCCGCCTGTCCCCCGGCTGGAATCCGGCCGCAGTCGAGGCCTCGTACCGCATTCCCGCCCGGTACTATCACCACGGGCTAGT
>JACCRH010000319.1 GCA_013813675.1 Gemmatimonadales bacterium | reverse complement strand
CATGGCATACACCGTTGCGATAACCAACCAAAAGGGCGGCGTCGGCAAGACTACGACGGCTGTCAATCTCGCCGCCGCTCTCGCCATCGCTGAGCGGAGGACCCTCCTGGTTGATGCGGATCCTCAGGGCAACAGCACCAGTGGCGTCGGGATTGCCAAGCTGGAGTTGCAGCTCTCGCTCTACGATTCGTTGGTCGAGAGCCACCCGGTGCAAGACGTCATCCTGCCGGTGCCGGGCCTTCCCTATCTTTCGCTGCTTCCCGCGACACAGGATTTGGTGGGCGCCGAGCTGCAATTGGTGGAGCGGCCGTTCCGGGAGTCGGCGCTGCGCCGCGTGCTCGAGCCGATCGAGGGGGACTACGACTACATCATCGTCGACTGCCCTCCGTCACTCGGGTTGCTCACGCTCAACGTACTCGCCGCGGTTCAGGCGCTCATCATTCCAATTCAGTGCGAGTACTATGGTCTCGAGGGTATTTCCCAGTTGCTCAACACCGTCCGGCTGGTCCAGCAGAACATCAACCCTGGCCTGGCGATCGGGGGTGTACTCCTCACGATGTACGACTCGCGGCTCAATCTCTGCCGCCAGGTGGCCGAGGACGCGACCGAGTATTTCGGACCCAAGGTCTTCGGCACGCCGATTCCGCGGAACGTTCGTCTCGCCGAAGCGCCCAGCTTTGGAAAGCCGATCCTGCTTTATGACATGCAGTCGGTGGGCGCCAAGAGCTATCTCGCCGTAGGCCAGGAGCTGCTCCGCAGAGTCGAAGGTGCCGGTGCGGCGGTGATGCCGCCGCCGCCGGCAGCATCACCGCGAACTACGGACGCCACGAATGCCTCAAGCACCGAGGCGCCGGCTGCCGGGGACCAGCTACTTGAAAATCAGAGCGTCGTTGCTGAGCACGAGCGTTCGGCTGAGCCCAACCGTGCGGAGAACCAGATCGGGGACACGGGGGGCGAGGAAACGCACTCGGCTGAGTTCGACGAGTCCACCGAGTCCAAACCGCCCTCCCAGCCAGTGCCAGGAGTGACCACATGACCGAGACCAAACGGTTGGGGCGAGGACTCGAGGCGCTGCTCGGCCCGGTGTCCCGCGAGCAGGCGGAGGCTTCGGGCGGGCTCCGTGATCTGCCGATGGCGAGCCTCCGACCCAATCCCTTTCAGCCGCGCACCCGGATCGACGAAGCCGAGCTCACCGACCTGGCCAGCTCGATGGAGGCGTCGGGACTGCTGCAACCCATCATCGTGCGGCCGCGCGACGGCGGCTATCAGTTGATCGCCGGCGAGCGCCGTTGGCGCGCCGCCGAACGGCTTGGCTGGTCGAAGATCTCCGCGGTGATAAAGGAGGTAGACGACCGCACGCTGCTCACCCTGGCCCTGATCGAGAATCTGCAGCGGGACGATCTCTCTCCGATCGACGAGGCCGCGGGCTATCGGCGCCTGGGCGACGAGTTCCAGCTCGGCCAGGCGGAGATCGCCCGGGCCGTAGGGCGGGAACGCTCCACCGTCGCCAACCTCCTCCGCCTGCTTCAGCTGCCGCCACTGGTGCAGGCGATGGTGCACGAGAAGCGCCTCTCCGCTGGGCACGCGCGCGCGCTGCTCGGGCTCTCCGATGCCGACCGCCAGTCGGCACTGGCAACCGAGGCCATCGAGCAGGAATGGTCGGTGCGGGAAATCGAGGCCGCTGTTGCGGGGAAGCGGACTATCCAGCGACCAAAACGGCCCGCCGGGCAGGCCGCGGCCCGCGGAGTCACCGCCGATGTGAAACGGGTCGAGGACGCCCTTCGCAAGCGGCTCGGCACCGATGTGCGGGTCACCGCCCGGCGCCGGGGCCGGGGGTTCGTCACCATTAGCTACTACTCCAACGACGACCTCTCCCGCCTGCTGGAGCTGGTACTCGGCGCACCGTTCGAGGGATGAAGGGAGGGGTCCGGGGCGTGACCGTCGTCATCCAGCGGGACGGGGCGACGCGGTCGCAGACACTGCGGTTTTCCCTCTGGGCATTGCGGCTCGGCGCGCTGGCAGGGGCCAGCCTGCTCGCCGGGCTCGGACTTCTGGCCGTGCTGTACTTCCCGGTGGTACGGGCCGCGGCGCGGGTCCCGGGCCTCGAGCGCCAGGTCAGCCGCCTCGCAGCCGAGAATGGGATGGTGCGGCAACTCTCCGCCGCGCTCGACAGCGCCGAGATGCGGTACGAACAGCTCCGGGGCATGATCGGGGCAGACATCGTCCGCGATCCGCTCGCCATCAGCTCGACTCTTCCGCTCGCGCCAGCCGTGAGCGCTCGGGTGGGGAGCGAACCCCGTCCCCCGGGCCCAGGACCGACCGTCCCCCGCGAGTGGCCGCTGGGAGAGCGCGGGTACGTCACCCGGGGACAAGTGCAGGTGGGGTCGAATAGTCCGGACGAGGCGCACCCCGGGTTGGACATCGCCGTGCCGGTCGGCACCATGGTGCGGGCCTCCGGCGGGGCCACGGTCAACCAGGTCGGTGACGACCCGGAGTATGGCTTCTACGTCCTCCTCGACCATCCCGAGGAGTACCAGACGATGTACGGACACCTTTCACGCATCATCGTGACAGATAGCCAGACAGTGGAGGCCGGGGAGGTAATCGGCCTCAGCGGCAACAGCGGACGCTCCACCGCTCCGCACCTCCATTTCGAGATCCGCCAGCGGGGCACATCGCTCGATCCAAGGACCATGGTCAAACAGGGGGGATGATGGGGCTTTTCTCCAATCCGGCGCGGGACGAGCAGGGGAACGAGCTGAAACGCCGGCGTACCGACCAGATCCCCTTCTCCATCATCGCAAGCGACATGACGGTCATCGGCGACCTGGAAACCGAGGGAGTGGTCCGGATCGAGGGCCGAGTAAAGGGCACGGTCAGGGTCGGGTCGCAGATCCTGGTTACCCAGGGGGCGGTGATCGAGGGTGACCTGCACACCCAGGAGGCGGTCATCGCCGGGCAGGTGAGCGGGGCGATCCACGCC
>JACCRH010000241.1 GCA_013813675.1 Gemmatimonadales bacterium | reverse complement strand
GTCGCTGCCCGCCGGGAGGTCGGTGAGCAGCAGGCCGGCGACGCCGAGATCGCCGGCGTCGCGGAGAAAGCGCTCGAGGCCGTAGCGGAGGATGGGATTGAGATAGCTGAAGACCACGACCGGCCGTCCCAGCCGGCAGCGGGCGATGAGATCGAGCGTTCCCTCCAGGGTCATGCCCTGCTGCAGCGCCTGGAAGGTGGACCGCTGAATGGTGGGCCCGTCCGCCAGCGGATCGCTGAACGGCACGCCCACCTCGAGGATGTCGGCGATCTCGTCCGCCGCGCGCAGCGCCGCTTCGCTGGCGCGAAGGTCCGGGAAGCCGGCGGTGAGATAGGGAATCAGCGCGGCGCGGCCGCGCCCTCGCAGGTCGGCGAATACACTCGCGATGGTCGGCTCAGACAAAGTAGTCGCCGACCGTGAGCCCATAGCGTGACGGGTTGGTGACCTTGACGATCGAGCGGCGGTAGTGGCCCGCCTCCTCCCGCTCGGTGAGGCTCACCAGGGTGCCCGGCGGTGGCACGGTCCCGCCATCGCCGTCCACCGCGACGCGCACCAGCGGGCGGTTGAGCTGCTGGCCATCGGGGTCCGGCGCGGACACGATGGCGACCTCGAAGGTGTCGAGGATCACGCAGGTCCCGACCGGGTAGATCCCGATGAGATTGATCAGCGCCTTGACCAGGATGGTGTCATAGCCCCGCTTGGGGTTCTGCCACATCTCGCGGAGCACCTCGTCGGGCTCGATCGGCGTGGTCTGGTAGCTGCGGCGGGTGGTGGCGGCGTCGAACCCATCGGCCACGGACACGATGCGGGAGAAGATGCCCAGGTCCCGCGCGCGCACCGTGCCCGGGTAGCCGGTGAAGTCGGTCTTCATGTGGTGCTCGTGCGCGGTCAGGATCGCCCGGTATGGCGTCTCGTCGTAGGTGCGCATGGTGAACAGCGTGAGCGCGCCGAGCCAGGGATGGGCCTGCATGATCCGCCACTCCCGCTCGTCGAGCCCGGTGGTCTTGTTGAGGATCTCGACCGGCACCCGCGCCTTGCCCACGTCGTGCAACAGCGCGGTCATCCCGAGGTCGTAGAGCTGGAGCCGGGGGAGGCCCAGCTTTTTTCCCAGCGCGACGGCAAAGATGCACACGTTGACCGAGTGGGTGAACGTGTACTCGTCGTAGTCCCGAATCGTGGTGAGGCCCACGACCGAGGTCTCGTTGTTCAGCACCTGGTCCACGATGAGCTGCACCGCACGCTTGACCCGCTTGACGCTGGTGGCCCGCCCCATCCGGACGCTGGTGATCACCTCCTTGGTGACCGCGACGCCCTGGGAATAGACTCGCTTGGCGGCCTGCTTGGCCTGCTCCGATTCGGCGTGCTCGTGGTGACTCGCCCGCTCGATCTCGAGCCCGGTCACGCCGCCCGCGGCGAGGCGTCCGGACAGCGCGTCGAACCGCTCGTCCGGCTGGCCCCGCTCGGAGAGACTGAGCAGCAGGCTCAGCAGGATCTGCCATTCGCGCCGGGCGGTGGCGTGGATCCTGAGCGCGCCGATCTCGAAGGCCCGGAGCATCGCCAGGATGTGACTGAACGACGCGTAGTTGTCGAGCTCCAGGCGGAGCCGGGTGGCGTTCACGAAGATGAAGTCCCCGCCGAGCCGGATCTCGAGATCGCCCTCGATCGCCAGCAGGGCCCGGGCGGTGGCGTCGAGATCGTCGAGCGCCTTCTGCACCGTGGCGTTCTCCACCGGGTAGAGCTTGAGGCTGCGGAGCGCGGTGTAGAACGCCAGGAGGAGCGCTCGCCCGCCCTGCCGGAGCTGCCCTTCGGCGCCGGGACGCGCGGCGTCGGCCGGATGGGTCACGCCGCGCCCTCCCGCAGCGCCCGGTTGACGGCGTTCCGGACCACGAGCTCCTTGTCGTCGGCCACCCGGCCGAGGATCTCGCGCGCCTCCGGCGTGCGGATCTTGCCGAGCGCGATCGCGGCGCAGGCCCGGGTCTCGGGCAATTCCTTCATTTTGAGCAGCCCGCGCGGCAGCAGGATCCCACTCAGCGCCTTGAGCCCGTTCGCGCCGGCGATGGCGCCGTAGGCCTCGAAGAACGCCATCTTCTCCGTGAGATCCATGTCCTTGAGGCCCTTGCCCAGCACCACCGCCTCCACCCGCTTGAGCGCCCCCTTATAGCCCCGGCCACCCGCCACCCGCACGGCGGCGAGCCGGACGCTTCGGTCGTCGTCCTCGATCGCCTTGTCGATCAGCGTGAGCGCCGCCGGCGTGCCGAGCTGGGCCAGGGTCTGCACCGAGGCCAGCCGCACGGCCGGATCCCGATGCGCTACGGTGTCGGCCAGACCGGGGACCACCTGATGCAGGGCCAGCCTGCCGCACAGGGTCACCACCGAGGCGAGCGCCCCGGAGTCACGCGAGCGTAGAATCCGCAGCACCTCGTCGGTGCTGGATGCCGCCAGGCGGTCGGCCACGCCCTCGAGCACTGAGCGCAGGGCGGGCGACGACAGGTTGGGCAGCCAGCTCAGCACCGGCTCCAGCGCCGACGCGCGGAGCTCCCGCAGCACCTCGGCGACCTCCGCCTCGCCGGCCAATGCCGGGGCCTCGTCCAGGGATTGCAGCAGCTGGCTCACGATGGCGGGCTCGCTCAGCTTGCCGACGAACTCGTCCAGCCGGTGGCGGTGCTCGGGCAGGAGCCCCTGGGCCCGCGTGCCGAGGAGCTTGCTCTCGCGCAGGACGCTGGCGGCGGTCCGGAAGTCACGCGCATTGAGAAGGTTGGGAAAAAGGTGCTCCACGATGCCGATGATCTCGGAGCGAGTGGCGGGATCGCCTTCCAGCTCGAACAAGTCGAAAAGCACGTTGAAGGAGGAGGTACGGACGTCCCGCCGGTACTCTTCCTCGACCTGCCGCGCCACCTGGTGGATCTCCGCCTCGTCGAGGAAGTAGAGCGTGGAGTCGAAATCCTCCAGGTCCACCACGCCTTTGGGCCGGGGCGGCGCCTCGTCGGCCACTTGGGCGTGCCGCTGGTGCACCGCCGCCGGATCCTCGCTCCCGGTGGGATACGTGCCGCTCTGCTCCGGCATCGAACCCCCACCCTCCCCGAAAAATTCGACGAACTGATAGTGGATGAACTGGAATTCCTGTTCCCAGAGCAGGGTCAGGAGATCGTCGCCCGCGTCGGCCGGCAAATAGCGGGCACGGTTGATCGCCTCGAGCAGGCGCGGCAGCTCCGCCTGCTCCGCGCCGCGCCTGATGGTGAGCGAGCGCATCCCGTCCTTGAACAGCCCCCACGCCAGGCTCTCGGTCTTGTTGAGCTGGTGGTAGACCACCTGCTCCTCCCACAGGAAATCGGTCTCGGCCACGGTGAGGACCAGCTCGTCGAGCACCGCCCAGATCGGGACGAAGGCCGCACGGAGGTTGTCGGTGGCGCGCTGATGGATCGGATTGTTGGGGAGATACATGTGGAAAGCACGGAGCGCCTTCCCCAGGCCGGTGATCAGCTCGGCCACCTGGGAGACGGGCAGCACGTCGGCGTGCGGTCCGGCCGTCACAGCGGGTTCCCCAGCAGAGCGGCGACGTGGGCCACGTCCTTGTCGCCCCGGCCGCTGAGGCAGACGAGCACCGGCTCATCGGCGGCCCAGTGGCCCCCCGACCGCAGCACCCAGGCCAAGGCGTGGGCGGTTTCCAGCGCGGGGATGATGCCCTCCAACCGGCAGAGCGACCGAAAGGCGTCGAGCGCCTCGGCGTCGGTGGCCGACTCGTACCGCACCCGGCCGCTGTCGCGCAGCCAGCTGTGCTCCGGGCCCACGCCAGGATAGTCGAGACCGGCCGACACCGAGTGCGCCGGCGCGATCTGGCCGTCCGCGTCCTGGAGCAGATAGCTGAGGCTCCCGTGCAGCACGCCGGGGGACCCCGCAGTCAAGGTGGCGCTGTGGTGGCCGGTCCCGAGGCCGTGGCCCGCCGCCTCGACCCCCACCAGCTCGACATCGTCTTCCAGAAAGGCGCTGAAGATCCCCATTGCGTTGGAGCCCCCGCCCACGCAGGCGACGACCGTGCGGGGCAGCCGCCCGAACCGCTCCAGGAGCTGTTCCCGTGCCTCCCGTCCGATTACCGACTGGAAGTCGCGCACCATGCGAGGATAGGGGTCGGGGCCGACCACGGACCCGATGATGTAGTGGGTGGTGGGAACGCTGGTGACCCAGTCGCGGAGGGCTTCGTTGGTCGCGTCCTTGAGGGTTCGGGTGCCCGACTCGACCGGAATGACCGTCGCACCGAGCAGCCGCATGCGGTAGACGTTGAGTGCCTGCCGGGCCACGTCCTCCGCACCCATGTAGACCACGCACTCCAGACCGAACCGGGCGCACACCGTCGCGGTGGCGACGCCATGCTGCCCGGCGCCGGTCTCGGCGATGATCCGCCGCTTTCCCATGCGGCGCGCGAGCAGCGCCTGCCCGACCGTGTTGTTGATCTTGTGGGCGCCGGTGTGATTGAGGTCTTCGCGCTTGAGCAGCACCGGCGCGGCGACCATCTCCGAGAAGCGGGGCGCGAGGGAGACGGGTGAGGGGCGTCCCACGAACTCGGCCAGCAGCGCATCGAGCTCGGCCCAGAATGCGGGGTCCGCCCGGGCCGCGTCGTACAAGGCGGCCAGATCTTCCAGTGCCGCGACGAGGGTCTCGGGAACGTAGCGGCCGCCATAGGGACCGAATCGTCCGCTGACCGCGCGCTCAGCTGACAGTAGGGCTGCGTCCAAGCACCGCCTCCAGAAACCGCCCGATCTTTTGGTGATCCTTGATGCCGGGAAGGAACTCCACCCCTGAACTTACATCGACCACGTCCGGTCGAACGAGAGCCACCGCGGCCGCGACCGTCTCGGGCGTGAGGCCACCCGCCAGTGCCACCCGCGCACCAGCAAGCCGGTGTCGCGCTTCGACCGCGATCGCCAGGTCGAGCGGCACACCGCTACCCCCTTCGACATGGGCCACGCGGGGCTCGATCAGCACCGTCTCGGCGTGGCGGGTGGCCTCCTCCAGGCGGTCGAGGTCGGCGGGGCTGGCAATTCGCACGACCCGCCAGACGATCAAGCCGCCGGCTTCGAGTCGAGCCGCATCGTCAGGGGAGTAGGCTCCGTGAAGCTGGGCACCGGCGAGCCGAATCCGCGACGCGAGGGCGAGGATCTCCTCGACCGGCTGGTCTCCGAACACGCCCAGCACGGGAACGCCGCGCGAAGCGGCCACCACATCCGCCGCCCTCGCGAAGCTCACCCGCCTGGGCCCACCAGCAAGAACGACGCCCAGGTAGGAGGCCCCGGTTGCGGCGGCGTGCTCCGCGTCGGCTGGCCGGGTCAGGCCGCAGATCTTGACCTTAGCGGCCACGGCGCGCCACCCCCGCGAGCTGCTGGAGCAGCTCGCCCGGGTCGGGAGCCGCGGAGAGGGCGGTGCCGACCAGAACGGCATCGGCGCCGGCCGCGGCGGCGCGCCTCACATCCTCCGCTCCGTGCATGCCGCTCTCCGCCACCGCGATCCGATCCCCCGGTACCCGGGCGAGCAATTCGCACGCGGCGGGGACGTCGATGCGAAAGCTGGCGAGATCACGGCTGTTGACCCCGATGATGTCGGCGCCGGCGTGGAGCGCGCCCTCTAGCTCGGCGCCGGTGTGTACTTCCACCAGCGCCTCCAGCCCCGCGGCGCGGGTGAACACGAGCAGCGCCTGGAGCCGCTCGGGCGGGAGGGCGCGGACGATCAGCAGGACCGCCGCGGCACCCGCGGCCCGCGCCTCCACTATCTGCAGCTCGTCGAGGATGAAGTCCTTCCGAAGCAGGGGGACAGCGGCCAGCGAGGCGGCGGCGCGAAGGTCGTCGATCGAGCCGCCGAAATGCAGCCGGTCGGTTAGTACCGAGATCGCCGCGGCGCCATGCCGGGCGTAGAGCGCCGTGCGTTCCAGGGGATCCAGATCGGGGCGGATGACCCCGGCCGAGGGAGAACGCCGTTTGACTTCGGCGATGACGGCGACACGTTCCCCCCGGAGCGCCCCCCGCAGGGAGGGGGGCGGCGGCCGAATTGCGGCCTCCCGCTCCAGCGCGCCTCGCCGCGCCCTCAACGATGGCAACTCGCGGCGGGTCGAGCTCAGAATCTGGGCGAGGGAAACGGCCATCTTGTCCTTCGGCTGGTCTTCGGGTATAGTTATTCGGGCTCTGTTCGGTCGCACCACAATACCAAATCCCCGGAGACGGCGCGATGCCGCTGACCAAGCGTCAAAGTGAAATCCTCAGCTACCTGCAAGGCCACATCCAGGACCAGGGCTATGCGCCCAGCTTCGAGGAGATCGCCGAGCAGTTCGGCTTCCAGTCGCTCGCCACCGTGCACGAGCATCTCACCAATCTCGAGCGCAAGGGGTATATCCGCCGGTCGTACAACGAGAGCCGGTCCATCGAGGTCCTGCCTCCGCGCGGCACTTCGGCGGCCACGGAAATTCCTCTGCTCGGCAAGGTCGCCGCCGGCACTCCGATCGAGTCGCTGATGCATCAGGAGAGCATCGCGGTTCCCGATCAGATGCTTCCGCGCCGCGGGCCCAATTACGCCCTGCGGGTGCAAGGCGCCTCGATGATCGACGAGCACATCCTCGATGGCGACGTGGTCGTCGTGCACGGCAAACAGTCGGCCGAAAATGGCGAGATGGTCATCGCCCTGGTCAACGGTAGCGAGGCCACCGTTAAGAAGTTCTACCGTGAGGCCGGCGGCTGGATCCGGCTCCAGCCGGCCAACTCCACCATGCAGCCCATGCGTTTTCAGGAGCGAGACGTGCTGATCCAAGGCGTCGTGGTCGGGGTGATCCGGAAGTATTGACGTCGGTGTCACGCTTGTCATCCTGAGCGCAGCGAAGGAAACCATACCCGGTATGGGCCCCTTCACTTCGTTCAGGGTGACAGAATGTCGATCGGCTTTATGACATCGACCCCTCGTCCCGGCGCCGCGCTCCGCAGCCGCTCCAACGCTGCGCGCCCCGCCCCGCTCCTCAACGCCGCCGTCGCCCGCTCCACTCCCTGCTCGAAGGTCAGCTCCTGGTCGGAAACATAGAGTCCCGCCGCGGCGTTGAGCAGCACTGCGCATCGCACCGCCGTCCCCGCGTCCCCACCGTCCAGCAGCCGCTCGATCCGTTCGGCATTCTCCGCAGGCTCTCCGCCCGCCAGCCCGTCCAGATCGTCGCACGCGAGGCCATAGCGGTGGGGCTCGATCAGCCACTCCGACACCGCGTGCTGGCGCACCTCCCACACCCGGGTAAGCCCGCAGGGACTCACCTCGTCCATCCCCACGTCGGCGTGTAGTACCAGGGCGTGCGTCGTGCCAAGCCGGGCCAGGGCGGACGCCACCAGGGGCGCGCGGCCCCGGTCGGCAACGCCGATCACCTGACGGGTGACGCCGGCGGGGTTCACCAGGGGTCCGAGCAGATTCACGATGGTGGGGACACCGAGCTCCTTGCGCACCGGCCCCATGTGCCGCATCGCCGGATGGAAGCTCGGGGCGAAGAGAAAGACCAGGCCGGCTTCGCAGAGCACCGCCGCCGCGCGATCAGCGGTGAGCTGAATGTCCACTCCGAGCGCCTCCAGCACGTCGGCCGATCCGGAGCGCGAGGTGTAGCTGCGGTTACCGTGCTTCGCTACCGGAACGCCGGCCCCGGCCAGGACGAATGCCGCCGCCGTGGAAAGGTTCAGGGTGCCCACCCTGCCGCCACCGGTGCCGCAGGTGTCGACCAGCCGGTCGGGTTGATCCACCACGACGCGGGTCATGGCACCGCGCAGCGCCACTGCCGCCCCGGCCACCTCGTCCGGGGTTTCGCCCTTCGTCCTGAGCCCCATGAGAAGCGCGGATATCAAGGTCGGCGTGGCCTCGCCGCGCATCAGCACCGAGAAGGCCGCGGCGGCGGCCTCGCTGGACAGCGAGTCCCCGCGGGCCAGCTCCTGTAAGGCCTGTCGCACTGGGGCGTCGTCGGTCACGGGCAAGGCGGCTGGTTCGGGAGGACCTGCGAGTGGCAAAAACCTACCCGAGAAACCGCTCTTTTGTCAAATGGGACAAGGATTTGCGCAGCTTGCCCGGGGGTCGCCGGGGAACTAGATTTTGGCCCGATGAGCCGGACTTTCCTTGCCACGCTGCACTTCGACGGCACCGGGTTCGTCGGATGGCAACGCCAGCCGGCTGGGCGCTCGGTCCAGATGGAGCTCGAGCGGGTGCTGGAACGACTCTTTGCCCGGCCGTCGCCGGCCCACGCTGCGGGTCGCACCGACGCCGGGGTCCATGCCGTGGGGCTCGCCGTAAGCTTCTCCGCCCCGGCCAGTTGGACCGCCTCCGCGCTCCACCGCGCGCTCAACGCTCTCCTTCCAGGCGACTGCTGGGTCGAATCGGTGCATCCGATGCAGCCGGGCTTTCATGCCAGGAAAAGCGCCATTTCTCGCCGCTACCGCTACGACCTGGGATTGGACAGCGCCGCGTCATCGCCCTTTCGGCGGCAATTCGAGTGGGCGCTGGGACGTCCGCTCGACGGCGCGGCGTTGCGCTCCGCCGCCACTCTCCTCCTGGGCGAACACGATTTTCGGGCCTTTGCGATCAAGGGCGCCCCCAAGCCGCACTACCTCTGCCGTCTCGCGCGGGCGGAGTGGGTGCCGCGCTCCGAGGGACGGGGGCTGAGCTTCCACGTGGAGGCCGACCGCTTTCTGCATCATATGGTCCGGATGCTGGTGGGGACCATGGTCGACGTGGGTCTCGAGCGGCGCCCCCTTACGGACATTGAAGTGTTGTTGGAGCGGGGTGACAATTCCGAGACCAGCCCGCCGGCGCCTCCACAGGGACTCTACTTCGTGGCGGCGACCTACCCCGACACCCTCTATGTCCACGAGGCGGAGGAGGCCCATGCGGGCGTGGATCGGGCGTAGCGCGTTGGTGGTGCTCGCATCGAGCGCGGTGGCCTGTACCGAGCGGGCGCCGGCGGTCCGGGTGAGCTCGGCCGGCGCC
>JACCRH010000235.1 GCA_013813675.1 Gemmatimonadales bacterium | reverse complement strand
CCCCAGCGGGGCGACATCATGATCGCCGCGAAGATCGCGGCCACCCCGAACGCCGTGATCAGCGGCCAGTATGACGGATTCGGCAGGTGGATGCCGGCGCCGGACCCGGCCCGCGGCTCGGGTAGCGCCCCCCGCCGCTCCCGTTTCAGCTCCCACAGCGGATCGCGGCCGTGCACCGTCGGCAGGGTGTCGAAATTCCACTCCGGCGGCGGAGACGGGATCGCCCACTCCAGCGTGGCGCCGTTCCAAGGGTCCGCGGACGCGTTCCGGGGCCGGCGGGAGGTCTTGAACACGTTCACCAGGAACACCAGGAAGGCGATGCCCAGAACGAAGGCCCCGGCGGTCTCGATCTGGTTCAGCGTCTCGAAGCCGAGCTCCTCGGGATAGGTGTAGGTCCGCCGGGGCATCCCGTTGAGCCCCACGAAATGCATGGGAAAGAACGTGAGGTTGAATCCGATCAGCATCAGCCAGAAGTGGAGCTTGCCGAGCCCCTCGTCGAGCATCCGGCCGAACATCTTGGGCCACCAGTAATACGCGCCCGCCGTCAGGGCGAAGATGCTGCCCCCGAAGAGCACGTAGTGGAAATGGGCCACGACGAAATAGGTGTCGTTCTGCTGCAGGTCGGCCGGGGGCGATGAGTGCATGACCCCGGAGAGCCCGCCGATGATGAACATGGCGATGAATCCGACGGCGAAATACATCGGCGTCTTGAACTGCAGCGACCCGAACCACATCGTGCCCATCCAGTTGAAGATCTTCACCCCGGTCGGGATGGCGATCAGCATGGTGGACAGCGCGAAGAAGGTATCGGCGATCGGGCCCATCCCGGTGGTGAACATGTGGTGACTCCACACGCCGAACCCGAGAAAGGCGATGAACACCCCGGAGAAGACCATCGCCGCGTAGCCGAAGAGCGGCTTCCGGGAGAACACCGGCAGCACCTCCGAGACGATGCCGAACGCCGGCAGAATCAGGATGTAGACCTCGGGGTGGCCGAAGATCCAGAAGAAATGCTGCCACAGCAGCGGGTCGCCGCCGCCGGTCGGCACGAAGAAATGGGTCCCGAAGAACCGGTCGAACATCAGTAGAATGAGCGCGACCGCGATCACCGGGAACGCGAGCAGGAGCAGGACCTGGGTGATGAGGCTCATCCAGACGAACATCGGCATGCGCATCATCGTCATGCCGGGCGCGCGCAGGTTGATGATGGTCACGAAGAAGTTGACCGCCGCCGCCAGCGAGGCCACGCCGAGGATCTGGAGTCCCATGTTCCAGAAATCCACGTTGGGGCCGGGCGAGAATTGGCGTGAGGTCAGATTGGCGTAGCCATACCATCCCGAGTCGGGCGCGGCGCCGAACAGAAAGCTCGCGTTGAGGAATAGCCCGCCCAGCAGGAACACCCAATAGCTGAAGGCGTTGAGCCGGGGAAAGGCCACGTCCCTCGCGCCGATCATCAGCGGAATCAGGTAGTTGAAGAACATCGAGCTGAGCGGCATGATCGCGAGGAAGATCATGGTCGTGCCGTGCATGGTGAACAGCTGGTTGTACGTGTCGGGGTCGAGAAAGTTGTTGTCCGCCCGCGCCAGCTGAATCCGGATGAGCAGCGCCTCGAGTCCTCCCAGCAGGAAGAAGAAGAAGGCCGTCGCGCCGTACAGGATCCCGATCCGCTTGTGATCCACGGTGGTGAGCCAGCTCCACAGGCCGGTCTTCTCGCCGTGAGCCGCCGCGTGCGCGTGAGGCTGGTCTAGGGCAGTCGTCGCCATGTCCGAAATCCGGTTATTTGTGTGCGCGGAGGTAGGCTCTGAGCGCCCGCGATTCTTCCGCCGTGACGCCGAGGTTGGGCATCAGGACGCCCTTCTTGACCGTCTGGGGCTCACGGATCCAGCGCTCCAGGTTCTCGTCGGTATTCTTGAGCCAGCCGGCGGCGATATACGAGCGGGACCCCACGTTGGCCAGGTTGGGGCCGATCATTCCCTTCGGCGCCTTCGCCGCCTGAAGCGAGTGGCAGCCCATGCACCCCTTGGTCATGAACAGCTTCTCGCCCTGGGCGTACTCCGGCCCCTGCGGCGTGGCGGCGGTCCCTCCACTGTCCTTCTGGGCGGCGCCGGCGGCCGCCGCCTGCGCCACCCGCACGTTCGCCCCGGCGCTCGCGGTCTTGCGCGAGTCGCCACCGGCCGGCGCGGCAGCTGGCGCCTTGGGCCCCAGGGCCTGCATGCGGCCGATCCACCCTTCGAAGTCGGCTGCTGAGACCGACCTAACGTGGAACGCCATCCGGGCGTGCTGGATCCCGCAGTACTCCGCGC